>JAJZTO010000357.1 GCA_021848865.1 Myxococcales bacterium | reverse complement strand
GCCGCGTCCGGCGGGGAGGGCTCCGCCCTCCCCGGCTTCGCCGGGGCCCCACCCCGTTGAAACGGGGGCTGCGCCCCCCGCGCTACTCCCCCTCCGTTCCCCCGCTCCGCGGCTTCCGGGCCCAGCGGATCTTCCGCTCGCCGCCCTCCGAGGCGGGCCGGACCGTGCCCTCGCCGAAGCGGGCGGCGATGGCGTCCACCGCCGCGTTCAGGGCCCGGCGCCGCTCCGTGCCCGGCGCCTCGGCCGGCGCGAAGAGGTCGAGCTGCGGCCGCTCCGGCGCGCCGAAGCCCGAGGCGGTGATGCCGGTGAGGCGCACCGGGCGGGAGAGGTCGGCGCGGCCGAGCTGCGCCCGCGCCGCCTCGTAGAGGGCGCGGCCGTCGTCGGTCGGCGCCGGCAGCGTGCAGCGCCGCGTCACCCCGCGGAAGTCGGCGTACTTGAGCTTCAGGGTCACGGTGCGCCCGCGCAGCCCGGCGCTCCGCAGCCGCCTCGCCACCCGCTCCGCCTGCTCCCGCAGCGCCGGGAGGAGCGCCTCCTCGCCGAGCCGGTCCTCCTCGAAGGTGTCCTCCGATCCCAGGCTGCGGGCCTCCTCGTCGGGCGTCACCGGCCGCGGATCCTCGCCCCGGGCCAGCCGCGCCAGCTCGGCCCCGGCGCTCCCCAGCGCCCGCTCGAGCCGCGCCGGGTCGGCGGCGGCCAGCTCGCCGATGGTGGCGATGCCGGCGCGCCGCAGCGCCTCCTCGGTCACCTTCCCCACGCCCCAGAGCCGCCAGGCCGGCAGCGGCGCCAGGAAGGCCCGCACCTCGCCGGGCGGCACCTCCCGCAGCCCGTCCGGCTTGGCGAGGTCGGTGGCGATCTTGGCCGCCAGCTTCACCTCGGCGATCCCGGCCGAGACCGCCAGCCCGGTCTCCTCGCGCACCAGGCGCCGGATGTTCCGGGCGATGGCGACGCCCTCGCCGTGGAGGGTGCGGCTCGCGGTGACGTCGAGGAAGGCCTCGTCGAGCGAGAGCGGCTCCACCAGCGGGGTGAACCGGCGGTAGATCCCGAACACCCGGTCGGAGAGTTCCGCGTAGCGGTCGAAGCGCGGCGCCAGGAACACCCCCGCGGGGCAGAGCCGGCGCGCCCGGGCGGTGGGCATCGCCGATCGCACGCCGAAGCGGCGCGCCTCGTAGCTGGCGGCGCAGACCACGCCGCGGCCGCCGGTGCCGCCGACCATCACCGGGCGGCCGCGCAGGGAGGGGTCGTCCAGCTGCTCGACCGAGGCGTAGAAGGCGTCGAGGTCGAGGTGCAGGATGGCCCGGGGCGGCGCGCCCATGCGGGTGGTGGTAGCACCCTCGCCCCTCCCCGGGAACGGACGCCGCATCCGGGGCCCACACCCCTTTTGGACGACGCCAGGGCGGCTTGACGCAGGTCAAGAGCGGACCTATTGGGCATTCGAGTGGATATCCGAACCGAAACCCCGCGGCCGGCGCCGGTGCGCCCGGGAATCGCCGAGCGGCTCTGGCAGGCGGCGCGGACCGAGTTCTCGTTGCGCGGCTACCACGGCGCCCGTGTCCAGGGGATCGCCCGCCGCGCCGGCTGCAACGTGGCGCTGCTCTACCGCCACTGGGCCTCCAAGAAGGCGCTCTACGTCGACATCCTGCGGACCGTCTGGATCTCCCAGTCGCAGGAGATCGTCGCGCTGCTGGGTCGCGGCGGCGGGGCGCCGGCGGTCGTGACCGCGTACCTCGAGACCCTCTTCCAGGATCCGGTGGGCGCGGAGGTGGTGGTGCGGGAGCTGCTCGACGGCGCCCCCTTCCTCACCCAGGTGCTGGAGGCGGAGCCGGCCCTGGTGCAGCCCATGCGCAACGCCGCCGCCCTGCTCCTCCCCGCCGGGGAGGGGAACGGCGGCGCCGGCCCGGCGCTGCGCCCCGGCCTCGACCCGGCGATGGTGGTGCTCAGCGTCGCCGGGCTGGCGGCGTTCGTCTCCTCGGCCCGGGACGTGGCGCAGCTCTTCACCGGGCGCGCCATCGGCGCCGAGGAGTGGCGGGCCCACCTGCACGACCTGCTGGTGAACGGCATCGTGCCCTGCCCGCCCCGGCCGTAGCGCCGCGCGGTTGGCGCCCGGGCGGGCCGGGGGTAGGCTCCCGGCGCCATGCAGACCGACGTCGTCGTCATCGGAGCGGGGGTCCAGGGCTGCGCCGTGGCCCTCCGGCTGGCCCAGGCCGGCCGCCAGGTGCTGGTGCTGGAGCGCTCCATCCCCGGCGCCGAGGCCTCCAGCGCCGCCGGCGGCATCCTCTCGCCGGGCGTGGAGGCGGAGGAGCCGGGCCCCTTCTACGAGCTGTGCGCCGCGTCGCTCGCCCGCTGGCCGGCCTTCGCCGCGGAGCTGGAGCGGCTCTCGGGCATGTGGGTGGGCCACCGCGGCGGCGGGACGCTGGAGGTGGCCTTCGACGACCCCACCGCCCGGGTGCTGGCGGCGCGCGCCGCGCAGCTGCAGCGCCACCGCGTCCAGGTCGAGGTGCTGGACGGCGACGCGGCCCGGCGGCTGGAGCCGGCGCTCGACCCGCGGGTGCGCGGCGGCCTCTGGTTCGCCGCCGAGTCCTCGGTGGACCCGCGGCTCCTGGCCCGGGCCCTGTACCTCGCCGCCCACCGCGCCGGCGCCCGGTTCCTCGGCGGCCAGGTGCAGCGCATCCTCCACGACGGCGGGCGCGCCGCCGGGGTCGAGCACCAGAGCGGCCGCATCGAGGCGGGGACGGTGGTGCTGGCGGCGGGGAGCTGGAGCGCGCTGGTGGAGGGCAGCGGCCTGCCCGCCGGGGCGGTGCGCCCGGTGCGCGGCCAGATCGCGCTC
Source organism: Myxococcales bacterium (assembly GCA_021848865.1). GTDB lineage: Bacteria > Myxococcota > Myxococcia > Myxococcales > Anaeromyxobacteraceae > JACRMN01. Next base: position 650 of record JAJZTO010000357.1, on the reverse strand, counting down.
CTCGACACCCGTCCGCCGCTGCTCTCGCGGGTGATCTTCTCCGACAAGGGCTACCTGGTGCCCCGCGCCGACGGCCGCGTGCTCTGCGGCTCCACCATGGAGGAGGTCGGCTTCGAGCGGGCGGTGACCGCCGGCGGGCTCCGCGGCGTGCTGGAGCTGGCCATCGAGATCGCGCCGGCCCTGGCCGGCGCGCCGCTGCTCGAGACCTGGTGCAACTTCCGGCCCGCCTCGCCCGACGGCGCGCCGGTGCTCGGCCCCTCCACCGTCCCCGGGCTCTTCTACGCCACCGGCCACACCCGCAACGGCATCCTGCTCTGCCCGGTCACCGCCGACGCGGTGTCCGCGGCGGTGCTGGGCCGCCCGCCGCCGGTGGAGCTGGCGCCCTTCCACGTGGGCCGCCTGGCGGCGGCGCGCCCCGGGTAGGGCCGGGCCCGCCGCCGGGCCGGGCTCAGGGGGCCGCGAGCGGCGCGTGGGGAGGGCGCGCCAGCACCTGCTCGTAGAGCGCCTGGTAGCGGGCCGCGCTCGCCGCCCAGCTGTTGTCCTGGGCCATGCCGCGCAGCTGCAGCCCCCTCCAGGCGGACCGGTCGCGGAAGAGCTCCAGCGCCCGGCGCAGCGCGGTGAGGAGCGGCCGCGCGCCGTACTCGCGGAAG
>JAJZTO010000356.1 GCA_021848865.1 Myxococcales bacterium | reverse complement strand
GCAGCCGCGTGCGCAGGGTGAGGGGCCAGGCGGCCCGCCCGTCGCCCAGCGCCAGCGCGCCGGCCGCCGGCCGCGCGCCGGCGGCGGCGGGCTCGACCACCAGGGCCAGCTCCCGGCCGGGCACCCGGTACCGGCCCGGGCCGCCGGCGACCACCGGGGCCTGCGCCGGCGCCGGCGCGGCCGGGGGGCCGACCACCAGGCCGCCGTCCTCGACGCGGGCCTCCCGCCCGCCGGGCAGCGCCACCCGCGCGGCGGCGGACCGGCCCCGGGCCGCGAGCCGGAGCACCGCCTCGACGTGGTGCGCGGCGAGCCCCCGGCGGCTCCCGGTCGCCTCCCGCCACAGGCCGCGGACCGCCCGGCGCCGCAGCGCCGCCGGCGCCGCCCGGAACGGGCCGAGCGGGGCCCGGGCCCCGGCCACCAGCCTCCGGGCGGCCGCGTCGAGCACCCGGTCGTCCCCCCGCAGCAGGTCGGCGGCGCGGGCCAGCGCCGCCTCGGCGGCGGGGGCGAGGGCCACCATCGCCGGCAGGAGCTCGCGGCGCACCCGGTTGCGCAGGTAGCGGTCGCTGGCGTTGGTCGGGTCCTCCAGCCAGGCGAGCCCCCGGTCCCGCAGGTAGCCGACCACCTCGGCGCGGGACCGATCGATGAGGGGCCGGACCACCGCCGGCCCCGGGCCGCGGCGGCGCGGGGGAATCCCGGCGAGCCCGCGCGCTCCCGCGCCGCGCAGGAGCCGGAGGAGCAGCGTCTCCGCCTGATCGGTGCGCGTGTGGCCGGTGGCGATCCGCGCCGCTCCGGCGCCCTCCGCGGCCTCGCGCAGGGCGGCGTACCGGGCCTGGCGCGCCCGCGCCTGGACGTTCCCCGGAGCGACCCGGACGGCGCGGAGCTCCAGCGGGACGTCCAGCGCCCGGCAGAGCCGGGCGCAGTGCTCCGCGTCGCGCTCGCTCCCGGGCCGTAGCCCGTGGTCCACGTGGCAGGCCGTGACGGGCCCGACCTCGCCGGCCGCCGACAGGGCCCGGAGCGCCGCCAGGAGCGCCGTCGAGTCCGGTCCGCCGGACAGGGCAACCAGCAGTGGTTCCCTGGGCTTGGCGAGGCGGCGCTGGCGGAGCGTCCCCGCGACTCCCGCTTCGAACGGGTGGAGGGCGGTCGTCGGCATCACGTTCCCGGGAATAGCCGGTCGCCCCGTGCGCGTTTTCGTCGCGTATGGCACCGGGAAGGAAGATGGCCAGCGACACCGGAAGAGGCGTTCCGCGGGCGTGTCATGCGTCCGGGGGGCACTCCGGGGTCGGGGCCGGGGACCGGCGCCACGCCGAATGTGTTGACGGGGCCACCTCGGCGCGACACCTTCATCACTGGGCCTAGGGGTCCCCCCCCTCCCCCTCTGGGCCCACGGGGAGCCGGCAGGAATGCCGGCTCCTCACTTTTTTCGGTAGCTTGCACGGTGCGGCTCGGCGGCGGACCTTGTCCGAGGGTGAAGGATCGGGGCAGCCCGATTCCTTGACCACATCGGGTCCAACGGCGTACAAGTTACCAGGATCTCACACTTCCACGGAGCGAAGATGGCCGGTACCGACAAGCGCAAGCAGTCGCTGTACTTCCCCGAGGACATGCTGAACGAGATCCAGGCGGAGGCGAACCGCCAGGACCGGTCCCTGTCCTGGATCGTGCAGCAGGCCTGGCGCATCGCCCGTGGCGAGATCATGCGCTTCCCGTCGGTCAACGACGTGCTGTCGGGCGTCGCCCGCGAGGACGAGCGCGAGGAGAAGGGCGGATAGCCTCCGCCCCGCGCAGCCGGCGACATGACGGAACCCTCCTCGCGCGGCCCCGGCGACCCCGAAGAACCGGGGACGCCCGGGGAGCCGCCGGAAGCCCTCCAGGCCGACCTCGAGCTCGAGCCGCCTCCCGTGCGGGGGAGCGGCCTTCCCGGCTGGGTGCGCCCGGCCGCGATCGTGGCCGCCATCGCCGCCGCCGCCGGCGCGGCGGTGGCGTACCGCGCCCACCACCGGGCCCAGGTGCTGCGCGACGGCACGGCCCGCGCCCAGCTGATGCTGCGCGCCGACACCGCCGCCGGCTACCGCGACGCCGCGCGCCTCCTCGAGCCGCTCGCCAAGCTCGACCCGGTCCAGGCGGGATCGATGCGGGCCTTCGCCCTCGCCATGCTCTTCGCCGACTACCGCGACGCCCGGGCCGCCGACCAGGCCGAGGCGCTGCTGGTCGAGCCGGGCCGGGCGCCGGTGGTGCCGGAGGCGGCGCAGCTCGCCTACGCGGCCCTGGCGCTGGGGCGCCAGGAGGCGGGTACGGCCGCCACCTACGCCGCGCGCGCGCCCGCGCCGATGGGGCTGACCCTGCTGGCCCGCACCTCGCTGCTCGCCGGGAACCTCGGGGCCGCGGCCGAGCCGCTGGGACGCGCCGTCGAGGCCGATCCCACGCTCCCGGCCGCCCTGGCGCTGCGCGGCGACGTGCTGCGCCGCTCCGGGATGCCCGGCGACGCGCGCCGCTCCTACGAGGCCGCGCTGGCCGCCTCGCCCACGCACGCCCGGGCCGCCTACGGCCTCGGCAAGCTCGCGCTCTCCGGCCTGGCCGATCCGGCCGAGGCGCGCCAGGCGCTGACGCGCCTGCTCGACGATCGCGAGGGCACGCCGGGCGTCGAGCGGGCTCGCGCCGCGCTCCTCCTCGCCCCGCTGCAGGCGCGAGCCGGCGACCGGGCCGGCGCCGCCGCGACCATCGACAAGGCCGGGCTCGAGCCGCCGGCGCGCAGCTGGCTGGAGCGGGCGGCCGCCGAGCAGGAGCTGAGCCGCGCCGGCTACCGCGTCGCCGCCGGGACGCCGCGGACGCTCCTCTCCGCCAGCGACGACGACCCGTACCTCGCCCCTCCCCCGCCGCCGCCGCGGGTCGAGCCGGCCCGGCCCGCGGTGAAGAAGGCCCACGCCGCCGCGAAGAAGAAGGCCGTCAAGAAGAAGGTGGTCAGGAAGCCCGCGAAGAAGAAGAAGACGACGGCCCGGAAGGGCGCGAAGAAGAAGGCGCCCGCGAAGAAGAAGGCCCCGCCGAGGAAGCACCCGAAGCCGCGGCTGGAGTAGCGGCCGGCGCCCCGCGGGCCGCCTCGCGCCGCGGCCAGGATCCCGCGAGCGGCCTTCCCCGGCGCGCCCTACCTCGCCGCGCCCGCCGCCGGCGCCGGGGCGCTGTACATCAGCACCACCGTGCCGGGGATGGCCTTCAGGTCCACGACGCCCCGCGCCATCGCCCAGCGGGTCTGGCGCTGCTCGACGAAGGGCTTCTCGACCACCTGGTACGTGGGCGCGCCCAGCCGGCCCTTCAGGTGGGCCTGGAGATCGCCGTAGACCCGCTCGCCCGCGTAGACACCCGGCGGCGACCGCAGGCACACGATCGAGAGACCCCCAGCGGTGAAGACGAAGCGGACCACCAGGGGATGGCCGGCGACGGAATGGCCGTCGAGCTCCGCGGCGACCACGTCGCCGTCGGT
>JAJZTO010000355.1 GCA_021848865.1 Myxococcales bacterium | reverse complement strand
ATCTGCCAGGATCACGCCGCAGGCCCGGTGCAGGGCGCGGGTGGAGTCGATGCCGCCGAACAGGTTCACCAGGAACTGCGCCCAGCCGGCGGTGTAGAACTTCTGCGGCAGGCCGGTGAGGCAGAGCAGCGTGAACACCGTCATGGTGAGGAAGTGCTCGGCCCGCTGCTTGACGTTGAAGCGGACGATGTACTCGGTGCTCATCGGTTCACCACCACCCGCCAGAGGTGCAGGGCGATCTGCAGCACCAGGCCGCCGATCATGAAGGGGATCATCAGGCGGTAGAAGAGCTGCACCGCCCAGACCAGCGGCGCCTTCTCCGGGCTGGGCTCGTAGTGCGAGAGCCAGCTGGCCGGGAAGTTGTCGGTGGCGCCGGGGTGGCACTTGCGGCAGGTCCTCACCAGGTTGGCGCGCACCACCGGCGAGCCCGGGTCGTCGGTCCGGGCGATGTCGTGGACCCCGTGGCAGTCGGTGCAGACCGCGGCCACCAGGGTCCTGGGGTCGCGCTTCTCCCCCGGCTTCAGGCGGCCTCGGGTGAGCGCCGACGACATGCCGTGGAAGTCGCGCAGGTAGGTGTCCACCACCTTGGTGGAGAGGCCGTAGCGGGCCATGAGCCTGGCGTCGGTGTGGCAGCGCCCGCAGATCTCCGGGGTGCGCAGCGCCAGGGAGCCGTCGCGCGGGTCGGCGATGTCGTGGGCCCGGTGGCAGTCGGTGCACACCGGCACGTCCTGGTTGCCGGCGGTGAGCCCCTTGCCGTGGACGCTCTTGAGGTAGACCTTGTTCACGTCGGCGTGGCAGCCGGCGCAGGTCTGGGAGATGCGCGCCCGCGGCTCGGTGGGGCGGGAGATGTCGTGGAAGCCGTGGCAGTCGACGCACAGCGCCGCCTTGCGGTTGCCCTTGGCCATCACCGCGAAGTGCACGCCGTCGAGCGTCTTGGTGTAGTTGGCGAAGTGGCAGGACTTGCACTGCTCGTAGTAGGCCACCGTCACGTCGCGCCGCGTCTGGAACGGCTTGCTGTCGTGCGGGTAGCCGGCCTTGTCGGCGTGGCAGTCGCCGCAGCGCAGGATCTCGCCGTGGACCGACTTCGCGAAGACCGCCTGGTCCACGTGGAGCGACAGCTTCTCGCCGCTCGGCAGGTCCATGGTCTGGGAGGGGTCGCTGCCGTGGCAGCCCAGGCAGTCGTCCTGCTCCGCCGGGATGCTGGCGCGCGCCGGGAGCGCACCGAGCCCCGCGGCCACCAGCGCGCACGTCAGGATTCTGGTGTTTGCCATCGCGTTCCCTGCCGGTGGTCCCGTGAAGGTTGCGATGGAAATCTCTACGCCAGCCCCGATGGAGCGTCCATCCAATTGAGCAATGAATTGATAGGTTCGCCGTATCCGGTCACGCCGTTGCGACAATTCGTCCAATGTGCGGCACGGTGACGCGGGCGGCGAAGCTCAGCGTTCCGGCCGCGCGTCCGTCTGCCGCGCGGCCGGGTGCCGCAGTGCCGCGAGGCGGGCCAGCCGCTGCAGCTCGTCGCCGCCGTCCGCCTCCGACTTCGCGACAGGCGCGAGCGCGTCCGCGACCCGGCGCAGCCGGCGCAGCACCAGCAGATCCACCGCCAGCCACGCCAGGCCGAAGCCGAGGACCGAGGAGAGGATGACGGTGGCGGTGAAGCTGATGCGGCCCCGCTCGAGCGCCGCGTGCATGCGGGTGAAGTCCTGCTGGACCAGGAGCGCGCCCACCCGGCGGTCGGCGGCGTCCCGCACCGGGAAGATCCCGCGGATCAGCGCTCGCCCGTCGCGGAGCGTCTCCTCGAGGGCCTGGCCCGTCTCCGGGATGGCGTCGATGTCGCCGTGGAAGTCGATGAGCCCCTCGCCGTAGCTGGTGGAGTCCACCACCACCACGTCCGGCCGCGCCTTCCAGGTGTCGCGACCGCCGGGGATCACGCGGTACCAGGTCTTCTCGTCGAGGTACTTCTTCTTGGCGAGCAGGCCGAACTCGTACCCGGTCTCCTGCTTCATGCGCACCAGGAAGTGGCCGATCTCCTCGGCCATCTCCACGAAGCCGATGAGGCGCGGCCCGTCGAACCAGGGCCGCACCACCCGGAGCGCGTAGGCGGTCTGGCCCAGCTCCATGCCGCTGGAGGTGTTCCCGGACTCGGCGGCGCGGGCCAGGGTCATCCGCTCGATCCGGTCGCCGTACAGGTCGGGGCGGTGGACCCGCAGGAAGCAGGTGCGGCTGGGCTCGATGAAGTAGAGGTGGGTGATGACGGCGTCCCGGGCGCGGACCCGCTCGAAGACCGGGCCGGCGAGGGCCAGCAGCCGGGCCCGGTCCCCCGCCAGGAAGGCCTCGCGCAGGTCGGGCCGGCCGCGCACGTCGTCCAGGAGCGCGGACATCTTCTGGACCTCGACGCGCTCCAGCGCGGCGAACAGCCCGGAGGCCTCCCGGAGCGACTCGGCGGCGGCGTCCTCCACCGCGCGCTCGCTCAGCTCGCCGGCGAGGAGCGCCGCCGCGAGCCCCGTGCCCGTCACGGCCACGCCCACGGCCAGCGCGAGCACCGGTCGAATCGATCGTCCCGCCACGGCGCGGCCCCTCCCCCGTTTCCCGGCCGTCGAAGCCTAGCACAGGGCCGCGCCGTCCCCGGGGAAGGAAAACGGCCCGGTGATGGTAAGTTCCCGGGGTGCACCAGAACCTCGCCGTCCTCCTCATCAAGTGCCCCGACCGGCCCGGCATCGTGGCCGCCATCTCCAGCTTCCTCTTCGCGCACGGCGCCAACATCACCGATCTGGACCAGCACTCCAGCGAGGAGGCGCCGGGCACCTACTTCATGCGGCTCGAGCTGCAGACCGCGGGGCTCGACCTGCCGCTCCCGGAGCTGCGCCGCGCCTTCGACGCCGCGGTGGCGCGCCCCTTCGCCATGGAGTGGACGCTCGCCCGGGTCGCCGACCGCAAGCGCGTGGCCATCCTGGTGTCCCGGCACGACCACGCCCTCCTGGAGCTGCTCTGGGAGTGGCGGCGCGGCGACCTCCCCTGCGAGGTGACGCAGGTGATCTCCAACCACGCGGAGCTGGCCGGGGCGGTGGAGGGGATGGGCGTCCCCTTCCACCACGTGGAGAACGGGCGGGAGATCCGGGACGCGGCCGAGGCCCGGATGCTGGGGCTGCTCGGCGGCTCGACCGATCTGGTGGTGCTCGCGCGCTACATGCAGATCGTCAGCCCGGCCTTCGTGACCCGCTTCCCCCACCGCATCATCAACGTCCACCACTCCTTCCTGCCGGCCTTCGCCGGCGCCGACCCGTACCGGCAGGCGTGGGAGCGCGGCGTGAAGATCGTGGGGGCGACCGCGCACTACGTCACCGCCGAGCTCGACGCCGGCCCCATCATCGAGCAGGACGTGGGCCGGGTCTCCCACCGACACGCGGTGGAGGACCTGCGCCGGATCGGGCGCGACCTGGAGCGCCGGGTCATCGCCCGCGCCGTGCGGTGGCACTGC
>JAJZTO010000354.1 GCA_021848865.1 Myxococcales bacterium | reverse complement strand
GCCGCCGCCCTCGGCGGCCCGCCGCCGGCGCCGGCCTTCCCCGCCCCGGCCGCGCGGCGGCCGCCGGCCGACCTGCTGGCGCTCATCGACGAGGAGCTGGTGGACGAGCCCCAGGGCCGGCCCCAGCTCACCCGGGTCGAGGTGAACGTGAGCCTGGTCTCGGAGCACAACTTCTTCGTGGGCCCGACGCGGCGGCTCGACTCCGGCGGGGTCTTCATCTCCACCGCGCTGCCGCCGCCGCCCGGCACCCGGCTGCAGCTCCGCCTGGGGCTGCCCGACGGGCGGAAGCTGGACCTGGAGGGAGAGGTGGCCTTCGTCCGCGAGAAGAGCGCCATCTCCGGCCGCCAGCCCTCCGGCTGCGGGGTGCGGCTGCACGGCCTGCCCGCCTGGGCGGTGGACGCCATCGACCGCTTCCTGCTGGCGCGGCCGCCGATCTACTACACCTCGCGGTAGCTACTCCTCCACGCTCCGGTCGCCGCGGCGGACGCCGAGGAGGAAGGGCTGGATGAACCCTTCCAGGTCGCCGTCGAGGACGTCGTCCACCTTGCCGCTCTCGACGCCGGTCCGGAGGTCCTTCACCAGCCGGTAGGGGGCGAGCACGTAGCTGCGGATCTGCGAGCCGAAGTCGATGTCCTTCTTCGTCGCCTCGACGGCGTCGACGGCGGCCTGCCGCTTCTTCTCCTCCAGCTCGTAGAGGCGCGACCGGAGGATCTTCCAGGCCACCGAGCGGTTCTTCTGCTGGCTCCGCTCGTTCTGCATCGCCACCACGATGCCGGTCGGCAGGTGGGTGAGGCGCACCGCCGAGTCGGTCTTGTTCACCTTCTGGCCGCCGGCCCCGGAGGAGCGGTAGGTGTCCACCCGCACGTCCGACTCCTTGATGTCGATGACGATGTCGTCCTCGATCTCCGGCGTCACGTCGACCGCGGCGAAGCTGGTCTGGCGCCGCCCGGCGGAGTCGAAGGGGCTCATCCGCACCAGCCGGTGCACCCCGCGCTCCGCCTTGAGGAAGCCGTAGGCCCACTCGCCCCGGGCGAAGAAGGAGCCCTGGCTGATCCCGGCCTCCTCGCCCGCCACCATGTCGGCCGGCTCCACCTCCCAGCCCTTGCGCTCGCAGTAGCGGGTGTACATCCGGTAGAGCATCGCGGCCCAGTCCATGGCCTCGACGCCGCCGGCCCCGCTCTTCACCTCGACGATGGCGCCGGCCCGGTCGTGGGGGCCGGAGAGCATGCGCTGGAACTCCAGCCCCTCGACCCTCGACTCCACCGCGCCGGCGTGGGACGCGGCCTCGGCGCGGGCGGCGTCGTCGGCGGCCTCCTCGGCCAGCTCGTGGAGCGCCCGGGCGTCCTCCAGCTCGCGGGCGACGCCGTCGAAGGCGGCCACCGCCGCCTCCAGCTGCGACTTCTCCTTCAGCAGCCCCTGGGCGCGGGCGTTGTCGCCCCAGAAGCCGGGGTCCTCCCCGAGGCGGGAGATCTCGCCGGCGCGGACGCGCTTCCGGTCGACGTCAAAGAGACCCCCGCAGCGAGTCGAGGCGGCGCGCGAGGTCGGCGAGGCGTTCGGCGGTGGGTGCGGCCATGGCTAGGGGGAGCCTCCCTGCTCCGTCCGCCGGCGCCGCCACGCCAGCCCGGCCGCGACGGCCGCCCAGGCGGCGCAGAGCCCGGCGAAGAGGTCGCCGAATCTAGTGTAGAGGGTGTGGCCGCGCAAGCGGGGCAGCTCGCCGAGCAGCATCCGCGCCGGCTCCTCGGGATCGGGCGCCAGCTCCGGGTCCACCGGCCCCACCGGCAGCGCCCCCGGGGCCAGCTCCCCGGTGGGCAGGATCAGCGCGCTGACGCCGGCGAAGGCCGGCCGGGCCACCGCCTTCCCGGCCTCGACGGCCCGCATCCGCACCATGGCCAGGAACTGGTAGGGGCCGGAGGAGTAGCCGTACCAGGCGTCGTTGGTCGGGTTCACCAGCAGGTCCGGGTCGCCGGCGGCGTAGGCCACGTTGATCTCCGGGAAGATGGCGTCGAAGCAGATCATCGGGGCCAGCCGGACCTCCCCGCCGCCCGGCGCCGGGAAGGAGAGGATGCGCAGCGGGCTGCCGTTCACCTGGGGCGCGAACTGGGGCACCACCGAGTCGATGAAGGGCAGCCAGCGCTTCAGCGGCACGTACTCGCCGAAGGGCACCAGGTGGTGCTTGGCGTAGCGCCCCCGCACCGCGAGGTCGGGGTCGAGCAGGAAGACGCTGTTGGAGGCCTCGGCGGAGGCGCGGCCGCGCGCCGACCGGCGCCACTCCCAGGTCCCGGCCCCGACGAGCAGCCGGGCGTGGGTGAGGGCCGGCAGCGGCGCCGCCGGGACGTCGAAGCGGGCGATGCCCGGCGGGACGTCGAGCGGGTAGGCCACCTCCGGCCAGGCCACCAGGTCGGCGCCCTCCCGGTCGGCCTCGAGGGTGAGCGGCACCAGCCGCCCCAGGATGTAGCCGACGTGGTCGCGCCGCCGGTTCTTCAGCGACTGGTCCAGGTTGGGCTGCACCAGCGCCACCTTGAGCCGGGGCGCCGCCGCCATCCGGGCGCGCACCGCGGCGAGGTGGAGGCTGCCGCCGGCGGCCACCAGCGCGAGGAGCGCCGCCGCCGCGCCCAGGGTGCGCCAGGGCGCCGGCCGGCGCGCCAGCCGCGCCTCGACCGCCTCGGCCAGCGCGCAGTTCACGGTCACCACCAGCGCGGCGATGCCGTAGACCCCGGTGGCGGCGGCGAGCTGCGCCAGCGCCGGGGTCCGGGCCTGGGTGTAGCCGAGGTTGCCCCAGGGGAAGCCGGTGAGGGAGTAGTCGCGGAGCCACTCGAAGGCCACCCAGGTGGCCGGGAGGTGCCAGATCCAGCGCCAGCCGAGCCGGCGCCGGATCCACCAGGAGAGCAGCAGCGCCCCGGCCCAGTGGACGGCCATGTACCCGACGAGGAGCGAGAGGGCCAGGAAGGAGAGCCACAGCGGCAGCCCGCCGAAGGCGGTCATGGCGTGGCTCACCCACCAGATGGCGCCGTAGAAGTAGGCGAGCCCGCCGGCGAGGCCGAGCAGCAGGGCCCCGCGCTTGCGCGCCGCCCGCTCCAGGGCGAGGAGCAGCGGCACCAGGGCGGCGAAGGCCAGCGGCTCGAGCCGGCCGGCCGGATCGATCTCCCGGAGCGACAGGAGCGGGATGGCCTGGGGCAGCGAGAGGGCCATGAGCAGGCCCGAGAGCACCGCGAGGCCGAGGAGGCGGAGGCGGGTCATCGGCGCGACCCCGACCGCGACCCCGCCGCCGCGATCATCCCCTCCCCCCGCAGCAGTGCCTCCTCGGCGGCGGCCATGACCCGCCGCTCCCGCGGGCGGTGGTGGTCGTGGCCCAGCAGGTGGAGCAGGCCGTGGGCCAGGTACCGGTCCAGCTCTCGGGCCAGCGGGCGGCCTTCGGCGCGGGCCCGGCGGGCGGCGGTGTCGAGCGAGATCGCCAGGTCGCCGACGAGCGCCGGGCCG
>JAJZTO010000353.1 GCA_021848865.1 Myxococcales bacterium | reverse complement strand
GCCGCCCGGCCCGGGCCGCCTCCCGCTCCGAGCGCACCGGCGAGATCGGCAGGAGGTGCAGCTCCTCGTCGTCCAGCAGGGCCTCCAGGCGCACCGCGGCGGTGTGGGCCTCCTCGGCCCGCAGCGGGGCCGTCTCCGGGTCGGGGCGCACGCCCAGGCCGTAGCCGTGGGTCAGCAGCGCGTCCAGCCGGTCGGCGGAGAGGCGCGCCTCGTCCAGCTCGCGCCGCGCCCCGTCGAGGCCGGCCACCAGCGCCAGGGCCTGGTCCACCTCGCCGCGGCGGGCCGCCCACTTCACCGCCACCGGAGGCAGCAGCGCCGCGGCGTCCAGCTCCCCGCCCCGCCCCAGCAGCTCGTCGAAGGTCCGGACCGGGTCCTCGCCCAGCGACAGGACCGCGTCCATCTCGTCCCGGACCGGGGCGTAGCGGTCGATGACCCGGCCGTAGCTGCCGATCGCCTCGTCGAACCGGCCGGCCTGCAGCAGCAGGTGGCCGCGGAGCAGCGCGGCGCGCGGCCCCAGCGGGGAGTCGGCCTCGAGGTCGGCGAGCAGCGCGACGTGGCGCAGGGCCAGGTCGGAGCGGCCGGCCCGCAGCCAGGCGTAGGCCGCCTCGAAGGTGGCCTCGGCGTGCCGCGGCGAGGCCACCGGGATCCGGGCGTAGAGCTCGGCCGCCTCGCGGTGGCGCCCGCCGGCGGCGAGCACCCGGGCCGCGCCCAGGAGGCACTCCTCGCGGACCGCCGCCTGGCCGGCGTCGCGCGGCTCGGCGGCGCCGCAGCGCTCGAACGCCGGGAGCGCCGCCCCGAGGTCCCCCGCGGCCACCTGCAGGGCCCCGCGGAAGTAGGCGGCGTGGAGCTCCCAGGGAGGGCCCACCCGGGCGAGCAGCTCCAGCGCCCGCCGGGTCCGCTCCGCCGCCGGGAGATCGCGGCGCCGCCAGGCCGCCTTGCCGGCCAGGTAGAGCGCCTCGGCCGGCGCCTCGCCGCCGGAGAGGCGGCGCGCCTCCTCCAGCAGCGCGTCGGCCTCGCCGTAGCGCCCCAGGGCCACGCTGCAGGAGAGGGCCCGGACCGCCGCCTCGGCGGCGTGGGCCGCGCCCGGCGCGGCGAGCAGCTCCCGGTACCGCGCCCCGGCGCTGGCGAGCAGCCCCTGGCGGCGCAGCGCCTCGGCCAGGCTCCAGGTGGCCTCGGGCCAGGCCAGCGAGGCGCGGAACTCCGGCGCGGCGAGCGCCGAGAGCAGCAGCGCCGTCGCCCCTTCGTCGTCGCCGCTGCGCAGCCGGGCCTGCGCCGCCGCCCAGGCGCGGGCGGCCCGGGCGCCGGCCGGCTCCCCGGGCGCCGCCTCGACCCGCTCCACCGCGGCGACGGTGCGCAGGAGCGCCTGGGCCTCGGCCTCGGCCCGCGCCACCGGATCGCGCTCCTCGGCGCGCGCGGCGAGGCAGGCCAGGACCAGGGCGGCGACGGGTGCGGCCCGGCGGATCACTTCGCCGCGCCTCCGCCGTCGCCCGGGCGGCGCGCCGCGTCCTCCGGCTGCGCCGCCAGCTCGTAGCGGACCGCCGGCCGCTCCTCCGGGCGGGAAGCCGAGCGCTCGTACCCGACGATCTGGACGCGGGTCACCTTCCCCGGCTCGGCGTCGAAGGTGTAGGCCGACTCCACCTGGTAGCGCGGGGCGCCCTCGCCCTTGCCCCGGTAGGTGAGCCGGAGGGTCAGCCGGTGGTTCCCGGGCGCGATCCGCCCGTCGAAGACCGGGAGCACGTCGCGCCGGTCCAGCTCGCCGCCGGCGTCGGCGCGCGCCCAGACCGGCGCGCCGTCGAGCGCGAAGGCGGCCGCCTCCAGCACGTAGGAGGCCCCCATCTCGTTGCGGTGGACCACCACGGCCTTGGCGCCGGCGGAGAGGTCGCCGCCCATCGCCAGCTCCTCCAGCCCCTGGAGCCGGGCCTTGGTGCGGTGGACCCGCTCCTTCAGCTCCTCGACCCGCGCCTCGAGCGTCCGGATCTCGAGCTCGGTGCCGGTCACCTCCGCCGCGGCGGGCGTCCCGGGCGCCGCGACGGGAGCCGCCGGGACGGTCGAGGGCGCCGCGGCCGCCGGCGCGGGGGCGGCGGGCTGCGCCGATCCGGCGGCGGGGGTCTGGGCAATGGTGGCGGCCGGCCCGAGCGCACAGAGCAGGGCCGCGAGCAGGAAGGAACGAGCCACGGTCACCCTCGCTTTCGCGGGAAGCGGGAAGGTGCATACCACAGGGGCGCGGGCCTGGAAATGTGAGGAATTCCCGCTGGTATGACCGATGATGGCGGGTCGCCGGAGGCCCCCGGGGCGCTCCCCGCGAAGCGGCGGTCAGCCGCCCTTCTTCAGCTCGGTGAGGACCAGCTTGGCGACGGCCTTCAGGGTGTCGAAGACGCCGGCGCCGGTGGGGGCGACCGCCTGGAACTCGGGGACGCCACGGGGGTTGATGAGCCGCCGCAGCTCGTCCACGGTCGCCACCTTCGGCAGGTCCCGCTTGTTGTACTGGACCACGTAGGGGACGCGGTCCAGGTCGTAGCCCTGCTCCGCCAGGTTGGTGCGCAGGTTCTCCACCGACTCGAGGTTCGCCTCCATGCGCTCGATCTGGGAGTCGGCCACGAAGCAGACGCCGTCCACGCCCTTGAGGATGAGCTTGCGGGATGCGTCGTAGAAGACCTGGCCCGGCACCGTGTAGAGGTGGAAGCGGGTCTTGAAGCCGCGGATCTCGCCGAGCGAGAGGGGCAGGAAGTCGAAGAAGAGGGTGCGCTCGGTCTCGGTGGCGAGGGAGATCATCTTGCCCTTCGCCTCCGGGTTGGTCTTCGCGTAGATGTACTGCAGGTTGGTCGTCTTCCCGCACAGGCCAGGGCCGTAGTAGACGATCTTGCAGTTGATCTCGCGCGAGCTGTAGTTGATGAAGCTCATCGGCGGCGGCGCTCACTCGCTGAACAGATTGTCGATGTCGTCGTCGGTGATCTCGGCGAAGGGGCTCTGGGCGCCGGGGGTGGCCTGCTTCTTCGCCAGCACGTCGAAGACCCGCCCCAGCTCCTCGCCCGCCTTCTTCACCCGCAGGCGCACCAGCCCCAGCGAGCTCTTGGCGTCGAAGATCACCACCAGCACCACCCGCCCCGCCACGATGCTCATGTGGAGCGATTCCTTCTCGCCCTCGTGGAACTGGTTGGGGAACTCCTTCTCGCCGATGAGCTTGGCCAGGCCGCCCATGGCGGCCACGTTGCCGGCGGTGAGCGAGGCCAGCGAGGTGGTGTCGAGGTTCTGCGCCTGGCCGCTGGAGGCGATGAGCTGGCCGTTCTTGTCGACCAGGAACACCACCTTGGCGTTGGCGTCGCGCGTGAGGCGGTCGCAGATCGCGGCGATCTGCCGGAACTCCTCCTCGTACATCACCAGGCCGCTGCTCATCGGCTCGCGCTCCGGGAAAAACGCCGTGCGTCCAGCCGAATACCAGGGATCGCGCCGGCAGGCAATTGCGCGTTCCGCGTCACGCCGGGCCGTCCGGTGCGTTC
>JAJZTO010000352.1 GCA_021848865.1 Myxococcales bacterium | reverse complement strand
GGTGCGCCGGCTCGGCTTCGCCCGCTGGAAGGCGCTGCACCGGCTGGCCTACGCGGCCGCGCTGCTCGGCGTGGTCCACTTCCTGTGGCGGGTGAAGGCCGACCGGTTCAAGCCGACCGTCTTCGCGGTGGTGGTGGCCACGTTGCTGCTGGCGCGGCTGCGCCGGCGGCCCCGCCCCGCCTGACGATTGGATCCGCCAGGGGGAACCCCGACCATTCGGGGGGGCTTCGTTGACACCCTCCCGGGTGGGAAGTAAACGCGAGCGTGGCCGACGATCAGGAGCAAGGGGGCGCCGCCAGCGCGGTCTTCGGCCGGGCGCAGCCGCCCAAGCTGGCGCTGCCCACCCGCGGCACCTTCATCGGCGTGGCGTGGAGCGGGGTGGAGGGGGCGGGCAACAAGATCGTCGCCGCCAGCATCGAGTGCGACCGCGAGCGGGTGCGGCTGGCCCGGCTCTGGCTCCCTTTCAGCGACGCCCCCGGCCGGCGCGACGTGCGGGCCCGGTTCGCGGTCTGGCTCGAGGAACAGCTCCGCTGGGCCGAGGGGAGGCTGGTGGTCGGCGTCGACTTCCCGCTCTCGCTGCCGGAGACCCACGTGCGGCAGCTCGGCCTGCTGCGGCAGGCCCTGCGCGGCCCGGCCGTGCTGGGCAAGCACCTCGAGGAGCGCTTCCTCGGCGAGACCGGGGACTTCACCGGTGCCGCCTCGCGGCTGCGCGCCGAGCTGGGGCGTGACCAGCGCCGCGTGACCGACTGCTACCGGGGCGAGCCGTTGCCACCCACGGCGCCGCGCGTGCTCCGCCGCACCTTCTTCGGGCTGGTGGCCATGGCCAGGCTCGACGCCGCCTTCGTGCCGTGGGAGCCGCCGCGCGCCAGCGGCGCCACCATCGTCGAGGTGCGCCCCGCGCACGTGGCCCGGGAGCTCTGTGGCCGCTGCGACACCCGCGACGACGCGTCGGGCGGGTCGCGCCGCTCGGAGCGGGCCACGGTGCTGCGCGTGCTGCGAGCCGCCGCCCGGGTCGAGTTCCAGATGGAGCAGGCGGCTCCCATCATCGAGGACGGGACCGGCGACCACCTGGCCGCGCTGCTGGCGGCGGTGGGTGCGGCGGCGGCGGCGGCCGACGGCTTCCAGGGCGTGCCTCATGAGGTGCCGCGCTGCGAGGGGTGGATCTACTCCGTCCGCGAGGAACCGTGGAGAGAGCGCTGAAGGCCGAGGCGGCGCTGCGGGCATTGCACCGGAAGCTGGCGGACTTCCGGCCGCGCGGCTATGGCCCGGCCGTGACCCCCCCGCCGGTGGTGAGCGGCGTCTTCCTGCTCGGGCAGGCGCCGGGGCCGCATGAGGCGAAGCTGGGGCGCCCCTTCGCCTGGACCGCCGGCAAGACGCTCTTCCGCTGGCTGGAGCAGGCCACCGGGTCCGGCGAGGCGGCGGTGCGCGACGCCTTCTACATCTCGGCGGTGGCGCGCGGCTTCCCTGGTAAGGCCAAGGGGGGCGGCGACCGCGTGCCGACGCCGGCCGAGATCGAGCGCTGGCGCCCCTTCATCGTGGGCGAGCTCGACATCCTCAGGCCGCGGCTGGTGGTGCCGATCGGCCGGCTCGCCATCGGAGAGGTGCTGGGCGCGCGGCCGCTGGCCGAGGTGATCGGGAGGGCCTTCGAGGTGACCTGGCACGGGCATGCCGTGGAGGTGATCCCGCTCCCGCATCCCTCGGGCGCCTCCACCTGGTTCAAGGTGGAGCCCGGCCGGACGCTGCTGGCCGAGGCCCTCCAGCTGCTCGGGCGCCACCCCGAGGTGCGGCGGGCGCTCCAGGGGGCGCGATGAGTCGCGCCGGGGTCGCGGCGCTGGCGCTGGCGCTGGCCACCGGGTGCGCGCCCGGTCCCCACGGTGGCGGGGGCGTGCCCGGCGCCAGCGGCGGCGTCGAGCAGGGGCTGGCCAGCTTCTACGCCGATTCGCTCCGGGGACGTCCCACCGCCAGCGGCGCGCCCTACGATCCGGCCGCCTTCACCTGCGCTCACCGCAGCCTCGCCTTCGGCACGCGGGTGCGAGTCACCGAGCTGGCGCACGGGCGGAGCGTGGTGGTGACCGTCAACGACCGGGGCCCCTTCGTCCGCGGGCGCGTGGTCGATCTCTCGCGGGCCGCGGCGGCGGCGCTCGGGATCATCGGGACCGGCGTGGCGCGGGTCCGCGTGGAGCGGCTGCGCCGGGCGGCCGGGGCTCGGCCCCACCCTTCAAGGCTGCGCCTCGGGAAGGGCCAGCGTCGCGGTGGTCCCCAGGCCGGGGCGTGACTCCAGCTTCAGCTCGCCGCCCAGGCTCTCGACAAGAGCGCGGGCCACCGGCAACCCAAGCCCGCTTCCCTTGCCCTCGCTTCTGGTGCTGAAGAAGGGCTCGAAGGCGCGGCGAAGCACCTCCGGCGACATGCCGGCGCCGTCGTCGGCGACGGCCAGCAGGATCCGGCCGTCGTCGCCCGGCGCCACGGAGATCGCCACGTGGCCCGCGCGTTCCTCCGGGACCGCCTCGGCGGCGTTCTGGAGCAGCGCGGAGAGGATCTGCGAAAGCACCTCGGGCCGGATCCCGGCATGCAGGTCGGGCGTCCCCTCCATCCGGAAGGCGATCCGCTCGCCGCTCCAGGCTCGGGCGTCGTCGAGGGCCTGCTCGATGGCGCCGCGGACCGAGACCGTGCCGCTGGGCGTGGGGACCGAGGCCAGCCGGCCCGCGTCGACCAGCCGGCGCACCAGGCCGTTGATGCGCTGCATGGCGGCCAGGGCCTCGACGGCGGTCTGGTGGGCGTCGGCCGGCGGCGCGCCGGCGGCGAGGCCCTCCACGAGATAGCTCAGGCTGGAGGTGACCACCGAGGCCGGGTTGTTCACCTGATGGGCCACGCCGGCGGCGAACTGGCCGAGCGAGGCCAGCTTCTCCGCCTGGTGGAGCGCCTCCTGGGCCTCCGCCAGCGCGCTGGTCCTGGCCTCGACCAGCGCCTCCAGCCGGTCGCGGAGGGCGTGGAGGTCGCGGGCGTCCCGCACGAAGCGCTGCGTGAGCGAGTAGGCGATGGCGCCGACCGGGATCACGAAGCCGGCGTCGAGCAGGTAGACCCCCTGGTAGGCGCCGCTCGCCACCAGCGCGTCGTTGAGGCCGAAGAGCAGCAGCGCGCAGAAGGCCAGGGCGTGGAGCGCCGCGTGCGGCAGTCCACGCCGCCAGGCGGCCAGCAGCCGGACCAGCAGCACCAGCGGCGAGCCGAGGCCGATGGCGAAGAGGGCGTGCCCGACCGGCGTCGGGACCGCGGCGCGGTAGGCGAGCGAAAGCCACGGGACGGCGTGCCCGACCACCAGGCCGTCGTAGGCCACCCCGGGGATCAGCGCCAGGAGGCCGAGACCGAGGAGCAGGGCGACGGCACGCCGCTCGCCGGGCCCGGGGCGGCGCCCCAGGTAGGCGTCGACGTACCGGTACCAGGCCCAGAGCTGCGCCATCACCGCCGCCAGCTTGAGGTGGGAGAGGGCCACCACCGTGGCGTCGG
>JAJZTO010000351.1 GCA_021848865.1 Myxococcales bacterium | reverse complement strand
CCCTGCACCGGCCGCGCCGGCGGCCCGTCCAGCTGGAGGTGGAAGGAGAGGGCGCCGCGGAGCCGGGGCGCCGCCGGGACCGGGCGCAGCGCCTCGGGGAGCGCCGCCACCAGCGCCTCCCAGCCGACCCGGTCGGCCCGCAGGGAGAAGGAGGCGCGCGGCTCCGGGCGAGAGTCCCAGGAGGCGTCCACCTCGGCGCCGACGCCGGGCCCGAGGGCCAGCCGGCCCCGGGACAGGTCGGCGCGCCGGGCGGCGGCGTCCCACCGCAGCCGCCCGGCCAGGGTGACGGCGATGGGGCCGACCGGCACCGTCGCCAGGCGCGGGTCGTCGAGGGACCCGCCGGTGAGCGAGAGCGAGAGGTCGGCCTGGCCCGGACCCCGCGGCACGACCTCGAGCGCCAGCTCGCCTCCGGCGACGAGATCGGCGGCGAGCCGGACCGGCGGGCCGGGGCGGACGCGGACGTCGAACGGCGGCAGCTCGCCGACGCCCGGGAGCCGCAACCGGACGCCCCGGAGGCGGACCGTCTCGGCCTCGGCGCGCCCGGCGAGGAGCGCGATCCAGCGCGGCGTCACGGCCACGCGGTCGATCCGGAGCGGCGGCTCGCCGCCGGGCTCGCCGGCCGGGACCTCCAGCGAGCCCAGGCCGATGCGCAGCCGCCAGTCGATGCCCGGTTCGCCCGAGAGGCGCGCCGCGGGCAGGCGGCGCGCCAGCGCCGCGGCGGATCGGTCCCGGAGGTAGCCGCGACCCCAGGGGGAGTTCCCGGCGAGGAGCAGGGCGCCGTAGCCGCCCGCGACCACGCCCAGGAGGGCGGCGGCGACGCGCCAGCTCCGGCGGACCGCCGGCTCGGGTGGGGGATTGGCGCCCATCGGGCGCGGGTTCTATCCGCGGAGCACCGGGCGGTCAACGCGTCCCGGGAGGGGGGGGGGGACGCAATTCCGGCACGCGCAACCGGCAGCGGCGGCGCGTGTTCCTTCCTGTTAGAATGCGAGGTTGCGTGAGCCACCTGGGCCCCAGCCTGCGCCGAGCCGCCCGCCCCCGCAGCACGGGGCGCCGGGTGCTGGCGGCGCTCGCCCTGTCGCTGCTCCTCAACCTGTTCCTGGTGACGCGGCTGAACCTGTCCTGGCTCTCCGCGCTGCCCGGTCCGGTGGAGCCGGTCTCGCTCTCGGCCCTGTCGGCGCGCGACTGGGAGGCGAACCGGACCGTCGGCAGCCGCCCGCGGCAGGCCGAGCAGGCGCCGGCGCCCGCGCCCGCGCCGCAGAAGGTGGTGGTGGTCCCGCCCGCGCAGGCGCAAGGGCAGGTGGTGAAGACCGCCCCGCCCTCCGTCCCGCCCAAGGAGCCGCCGAAGAACGCCCGCTACCTCGCCGAGCACGACAGCGTGGTCGAGAAGGAGACCAAGGCGCGCGGCGTCGGCGACGGCAACCCGCGCGCCGCGCCCCCGCCGCAGGCGGCGCAGCCGCCGGCGGGCCTCGCCGGCAAGCCGGACGCCCGGCCCGACGCCTCGCCCGCGAAGCAGCGCCCGGAGCCGGAGCGGCCCCGGGAGCAGGAGCGGCCGCGCCTGGCGCTGAACTTCACGCCGCGGGCCGACGTGCGGGAGGCCGAGGCGCTGCGCAAGGCCCGGCCCGAGGCGCCGGCGCCCGGCGAGACCGGTCCCCAGGGGCAGCCCGGGGCCGACGGCGCGCGGCGCGCGCTCGACCTGCACCCCAGCGCGGCGCTCTACCAGCCGCCCCAGGTCGCCGGCACCGGCGGCACGCCCGACTACCTCCCCGGCGTGGAGGAGGGGAACGGGACCTTCCTCAACACCCGCGAGTGGCAGTACGCCGGCTTCTTCAACCGCATCATGTCCGAGGTCCGGCCGAACTGGGTGCGGGAGCTCACCAGCGCCGTGGACGCGCGCGACCCCACCCGGCAGGCCTTCATGTACAAGGACCGGGAGACCGTCATCACCGTGAAGCTCGACGGCAAGGGGCAGGTGTCCGACATCCGCGTGGTGCAGAGCAGCGGCGTCCCCTTCCTCGACGACGCGGTGGTGAAGGCCTGGAAGCAGTCGCAGCCCTTCGTCAACGTCCCCCGGGGGCTCATGAACGACCGGGGCGAGGTCGCCTTCAGCGCCGGCTTCATCGCCCTCGGCGTCAACGGCTCGCCGGTGCAGCTGTTCCTGGGCCCGGGCTACTGATCCCTCCGGCCGCGCCGACGCCCCCACCCCCCGCGACACCGCCCCTCTCGCATGCCTCCGATCCCGCCCGAGCTCCAGGCCGCGAACCATCCGGTCCTCGCCGCGCTCCTCTGGGCCGCCGCTGCCCTCTACCTGGCGGCGTTCCTGGTCTCGGCGCTGCGGCCGCCGGCGGGCCGCGGGGTGCTCGCCGCCGGCGCCGCCCTCCACCTCGCCGCCACCGTCGGGCGGGGGCTGGTCATCGGCTTCTTCCCGCTGACCAACAAGATGGAGTCCTTCTCGGCGGCGGCGCTGGCGCTGGCGCTGGTGGTGGCGGTGGTGTGGGTCCCGGTCCGCGTCTACCTGCTGCCGCTGCTCGGCCTGCTGCTGCTGGTGACGGGCACCACCCTGGGCTACCGGCAGGACCTGGCCTGGCCGCCGCCGCTGATGCGGACCATCTGGTACCCCATCCACGTGCCGCTCTCCTTCGTCAGCTACGCCATCTGGACCGCGGCCGCCGCCGCCTCGCTGGCCTGGTGGCGCGACCGGGACGCCGCCTGGCTGGCGCGGATCGACCGGCTGGCGCTCTGGGGCTTCGCGATCTGGTCGCTCTCGATGATCACCGGCGGGCTCTGGGGCGTGGTGGCCTGGGGCGCCTACTTCATGTGGGACCCGAAGATCGTCTGGTCGGCGATCCTCTGGTTCCACTACGCCACCTTCCTGCACCTCCGGCTCACCCCCTCGATGCAGTCGCGCCCCTGGGTGCGGCCGGCGATGGCGGTGGTCGGCTTCCTCTTCGTGCTGGTGGCCTACCTCGGGACCTCGTTCCTGTTCGGGCGCTCCTCCCATGCCTTCTCCTGACCGGCGCGGCTGGGCGCGGCTGCTGCGCTCCCAGGGGCTGGGGCTCATCTGCGGCTTCGGCACGGTGGTGCTCCTGGCGGTGGGCTCCTTCGTGCTGGCCGCCACCCGCGACGGCGCCTCCGCCGCGGTCCACGTGGACGACCTGCGCGCCTTCCTGGTCCACCCGTCCTGGGTCCACTCCTGGTTCTACCTGCTGATCCTGGTCCTCGGCCTCTACGCCCTGAACACCAGCCTGGCCACCTGGCACTCGGTGGCCCGGAAGGTGCGCGCCGGGGTGACCTCGCCGGCCCGCTACGCGCCGGCCCTGTTCCACGTCGCCTTCCTGCTGGCGCTGGTGGCCCACGGCGTGGGCGGCCTCTGGGGCGGGGAGCGCGGCGAGACGGTGCTGGCGGTGGGGAGCTGGGACCCGCTGCCGGGCGGGCGGGAGGGGACGCTCCTGTCGCTGGCGGTGGACCGGCTCCCCGGCGGCATGCCGAAGGAGGTCCGGGCCGA
>JAJZTO010000350.1 GCA_021848865.1 Myxococcales bacterium | reverse complement strand
GCCGGCGTCGCGGAGCAGCAACTCGACGAGCGCCGTGCGCGTCGGCTCGGTGAGCGGCAAGCCAGCCAGGGCGCGGACCGCGCCGAGGCGGACGTCGTCGGAGAAGTCCTCCAGCATGGCGCGCAGCGCCGCTTCGAGCCCGGTCGCGCTGGCGCCTTCGTGGTGTTCCTTCACCCACGCCAGCAGCGTCAGCTTCTTCTCGGGGTCGCGCATGTAGACCGTGGCGAGGCGAGCCAGCTCCGCCACCACGGTGTCGAGCACCTCGCCCGGCGTGGCCACCTCGGCCAGCGCCCGCAGCCCCCAGGCGATGCCGCTCTCCTGCTCCCGGATGAATTCGGTGATGGGGCCGATGGCGTCGCGCCCGGCGTCGACCAGGTGCCCGTGGACCGACTCCTTCTCCTCCTGGTCGGTGATGCCCGGGTCGGCCAGCAGCGTGAACCGCAAGCAGAGCGTCTTGAGCGCGCCCGGCGAGCCCAGCCCGGCCAGCTGCTCGATCCCCTTCTGCCGGTTCTCGGGCGGCCCGTACTTCTCCGTCACCTTGCGGGCCAGCTTCTTGAGCTGCCCCTGCTCCCGCTCGCTGGCGGAGCCAAACAGATTGAAGATGCCCATCAAGCCTCCCGCCGCTCCAGGGCCCACGTGGGCGGCGCGTCGTGGTTCTACAACGAGATGCCCGCTCGTGGATCGCCCTTGTAGAGCGGAGCCAGGGCCTTGACCGCGTGCCTGAGCGAATCCTCCGCTTCGGGCAGCACCAGCTTGACCACGGCGTAGAGGTCCCCGCGCGGACCGCCTCGAAGATCCGGCAGCCCCTTGCCCCGTAGCCGGATCTGCTTGCCGGACGGGGTGCCGGGGGTGATGGTGAAGCGGACCTTTCCCTCGAACGTGGGCAGCTCGACCTCGGCCCCGATCACCGCCTCCGGGATGGTGAGGGGGAGGTCGAGGTAGAGGTCCTTCCCGTCGACGCGCACCAGGGGGTGCGGGCGGAGGCGGATGCGCAGCAACAGGTCGCCGGGCGGCCCCCCCCGCTCCCCCGGGCTCCCCTGGCCGGCCAGCCTGATGCGGGCGCCGTCGGCCGTGCCCGGCTTGATGGTGACCCGCAGCGTGCGGGCCCCGACCCGGACGTCGCGATCGGCCCCCAGCACCGCGTCGCGCAGCTCCAGCTCCAGCTCGGCCTCGAGGTCGTCGCCGGCGCGCGGCGCGGCGCGGCGGCCGGCCCCCGGGCGCCCGCGCGACTGCTGCCCGAAGATCGACTCGAAGATGGTGCCGAAGTCGACCGGGCCATACCCCTCGACGTTGACCGACGAGAAGTCGCCGAAGTCGAACGGCTGGCCGCCCGGGGCGCCGCCCGCCTTGCGCCAGCGCCGGACCTCCTCGGCCCGCCTCTCGTCGAAGCCGGTGCGGAGCGCATCCGGGCCGAACTCGTCGTAGAGCGATCGGCGCTTCGGATCGGAGAGGACCTCGAAGGCGGCCGACGCCTCCTTGAAGCGCTCCTCGGCCGCCTTGTTCCCCGGGTTGACGTCGGGGTGGTGCTGGCGCGCCTGCTTCCGGTAGGCCTTCTTGATCTCCTCCGGGGTCGCGGTCCGGGGGACGCCGAGGATCTGGTACAGGTCACGGGTGGCCACGCCCGCAACGTAACGCGCCTTGGCGGGGCGTCAATGGATTACCATGGGCCCATGCGCCACGCCGGCCTCGCCCTGTTGATCGCCGTGGCACCGGTCGCCGCCCTTCCAGCCCGCGGCACGGTGCTGGAGCGGGTGGTCGCGGTGGTCCGCAACCCGGCCAGCGCCGCGCCGAGGCCGTTGACGCTGACCCGGCTCGACGAGGAGGCCCGGGTGGCGCTGGTGGGGCAAGGGGCCGCGCAGGCCGCCTTCGCGCCCCTCGACACCGCCGCGCGCCGTGCCGCGCTGCGGTGGCTCCTCGACCAGTGGCTGGTGGCCGACGAGGCGAACCGGCTCAAGGTGGACGAGGTCGCGCGCGAGGAGGTCATCCGGTCGATGCAGGCCTTCCGCCAGCGCTTCCCCGACGAGGCCTCCTACCGGCGCTTCCTGGCCACCTGCGAGCTGCCGGAAGAGGAGCTGCAGTCGATACTGGCGCGCGGCCTGCGGGTGCAGCGCTTCCTGGAGGTCCGGCTCGGCCATGGCGCGCGGGTCTCCGAGGACGAGGTGTCGCGCTGGCTGGCCGGGCAGGGCTCCGCGGCGCCGACGGCCGCGGAGCGGGACGCGGCGAGGTCCAGGCTGTCGGCCGAGCGGGCCCAGGGCCAGGTGAAGCAGATCCTCGCCGACCTGCGGTCGCGGGCCGACATCCGCGTGCTGATGCCGGAACTGCGCGAGGAGCCGGCGCGGTGAAGGGCGCTGCACCGTTTCGCTTCCGGCCGGTGGTCGAGACCGACCTGCCGCGCATCATGGAGATCGAGGCCGCCGGCTTCCTCCATCCCTGGTCCGAGGCGCTGCTCCGTGCCGAGATGGGCCACGCCTGGTCCGTCCAGCGGGCGGCGGTGGTGCCTGGCCCGGAGGACGGGGGGCGCATCCTCGGCTACATCATCTTCTGGCTGGTGCACGACGAGGTCCACGTCCTCAACGTCGGGACCGCCCCGGAGGCGCGGCGCCGCGGGGTGGCGCGCGCCCTGATGGACGAGGCGGTCGCCGTGGGCCGGGCGAAGGGCGCGCGCCTCTCGACGCTGGAGGTCCGCCGGTCCAACGCGCCGGCCATCGCCCTGTACCGCTCGCTGGGCTACCGGGAGGTCGGGGTGCGGCCCCGCTACTACGCCGAGGAGGACGAGGACGCGATCGTCATGACCCTGGAGTTCGATCCGCGGTAGACAGATCGGCCATGCGCTGGCGCCTGCTCCGCTGGATCCTCTTCCGCTTCGACCCAGAGTTCGTCCACCGCCTGGCCCACCGGCTGCTCCGGCGGGTGCCGCCGGCGCTGGCCCGCCGGCGCCGGCCGCGCGCCGATCCCCGGCTGCGGGTCCGCTGCCTGGGGCTGGAGTTCGACAGCCCGATCGGCCTGGCGGCCGGCTTCGACAAGGGGGACGTCTCGGTGGCGGCGCTGCTGGGGATGGGGTTCTCCCACCTCGAGATCGGCACCATCACGCCCCGCCCGCAGCCCGGCAACGACCGGCCCCGCATCTTCCGGCTCCCTGAGCACCGGGCCCTCATCAACAGGATGGGGTTCAACAACGACGGGGCGGCCGCCTGCGCCGCCCGGCTGGCGGCGCTCGACCCTGCGGCGCGCACCGGGGTGGTCGGGATCAACATCGGCAAGAACAAGTCGACGCCCAACGAGCAGGCGTTGGACGACTACCTCGCCTGCATCGACGCGCTCCATCCCCACGCCGACTACGTGGTGGTCAACATCTCCTCGCCCAACACGCCGGGGCTCCGCCAGCTTCAGGAGCGCGAGGCGCTCGACCGGCTGCTGCGCGGCTGCGTGGCGAGGCTGAAGGAGCGGGCGCCCACCAAGGGGCTGGTGGTGAAGCTGGCCCCGGACCTCGAGCCGGAGGCGCTCGACGAG
>JAJZTO010000349.1 GCA_021848865.1 Myxococcales bacterium | reverse complement strand
CGGCCCACGAGCCGGCCCGCGCCACCCCCTTCCTGCGCCATGCCTTCCTGGACGCCGCCGAGCGGTCCGGCTGCGCCGCGCCCGGCACCGGCTGGCGCCCGCGCCACCTCACCCTCTGGCGCGCCGGCCGGCTGGTCGCGGCCGCGCCGGCCTACGCCCGCGACCGCTCCGACGGCGACTTCGGCCGCGACTGGGAGTGGGCCGAGGCCGCCCGGGCCGCCGGGGTCCGCTACTACCCGAAGCTGGTGCTGGGGGTCCCGTTCACGCCCGCCGCCGGCCGCCGCCTCCTCGCCGCCGCCGGCGAGGACCGCGCCGGCTGCGGCCGGGCCCTGGCCGACGGGGCGCGCGACCTGTGCCGCCGCGAGGGGCTCCACTCCCTCCACGTCCTCTTCCCGGACGGCGGGGAGGCCGCCGAGTGGGAGGCGCTCGGCCTGGCGGCGCGGGTGGACTTCCAGTACCACTGGCGAAACCCGGGCTACGCCGCCTTCGACGACTTCCTGGCCCGCTTCCCGTCGAAGCGGCGCAACGCCATCCGCCGGGAGCGGGCCGCGCCGGCCGCCCAGGGGATCGCCATCCGCACCGTCCGCGGCGACGAGCTGCGCGCCGACCCGGGCCGCCGCGCCGCCGAGTTCCACGCCATGCACCGCCGCACCGTGGACCGGATGGCCTGGGGGATGCGCTTCGTGGGGCGCGCCTTCTTCGAGCTGCTGCTCGAGGGGATGCCGGACGCGGTGGAGCTGGTCGAGGCGCGGCGCGAGGGGCGGCTGGTGGCGGCCGCCTGGAACCTGGCCTCGGCCGAGCGGCTCTACGGCCGCTACTGGGGCTGCGCCGAGGAGCACCCCTTCCTCCACTTCAACGTCTGCCTCTACCACTCGGTGGAGGAGTGCATCCGGCGCGGCGTGGGCGCCTTCGAGGGCGGGGCCGGCGGCGAGCACAAGCTCTCCCGCGGCTTCGAGCCGGCGCTCACCTTCTCCGCCCACGAGTTCCTCGACCCCCGGCTCGACGCGGCGGTGCGCCGCTTCCTCGCCGAGGAGGGCGCGCAGCGCCGCGCCGCCCTCGATCGCTGGCGGGAGGAGCGGCCGGTCCTCAGGGCGGCGGACGCCGGGCCCAGGTGAGGGTGAGGGTCCGCGACCAGCGGGCCCCGCCGTGGCGCTCCGCCAGGGCCGCCGCCTCCCCGAGGAGCGCCTCGAGCGCCGCGGGGCCGAGCGCCGGGCCGACGTGGGAGAGGGAGCGCAGCAGCGCCGCCAGCCCGGCCCCGTCGAGCGGCGCCTCCTGGAGGTGGGGCTCGGCGCGCGCCGGCGCGGCGCCGGCCAGCGCCAGGAGCTGCCTCCGGCGCCCCGAGGGCGGCGGCGGCGCCCGGGGGTTGGCCCGGGCGAGGAGGGCCCCCAGCGCCGCCATGAAGGGCGTGGCGGCCGGCGCCGCCTCGACCAGCGCCACCGCGCCGCCCGGCCCCAGGAGCCGGCCCGCCTCGGCGCCGGCCCGCTCCGGGTCGATCCAGTGCAGGGCGTCGGCGATCAGCACCAGGTCGAAGGCGGCGGCCGGGAGGCCGGTCTCCTCGGCGCTGGCGTGCACCGGCTCGACGCCGCCTCCGGCGGGGGCCCGGGCCGCGAGGGCCCGCAGCATCGCCTCGGCCGGCTCCACCGCCGCGACCCGCAGCCCACGCGCCGCCAGCGGCAGGGCCAGGTGGCCCAGGCCGGCGCCCAGGTCGGCGACCCGGCGCCCGGGGCCGCCGGCCAGCGCCGCGAGCCGGTCCACCAGGGCGTCGGGGTAGGGCGGCCGGCGCGCGTAGTCCTCCGCCAGGCGGTTGAAGACCCAGCGGGAGGCGTCCCGGACCGAGGCGTCGCGGCGGCCCATGGCCGCAGGGTACCAGGGACGGCCGCGGAGGCGGGGCCGTTCGGGGTCGCGGCCGGGGTCGCGGTCGGTTAGATTCCCGCCGGTGAACGATCCCGTCGTCGAGATCCGCGGCCTGGTCAAGCGCTACGGCGACGTCACGGCGCTCGCGGGCGTGGACCTCGACGTCCACCGCGGCGAGATCTTCGGGCTGCTCGGGCCCAACGGCGCCGGCAAGACCACGCTCATCTCGGTGGTGGCCGGGCTGGCCCGCGCCACCTCCGGCTCGGCGCGGGTCCTCGGGCACGATGTGGTCCGCGACTACCGCTTCACCCGCCGCGCCGTCGGCCTGGTGCCGCAGGAGATCAACTTCGATCCCTTCTTCTCGGTCGAGGAGGCGCTGCGCTTCCAGGCCGGCTACTTCGGCGTGCGGCTCTCCGAGGAGCGGCTGGCGGAGATCCTCGACGCGCTCGACCTCGCCGCCAAGCGCGCCACCAACGCCCGGGCCCTGTCGGGCGGGATGAAGCGCCGGCTGCTCATCGGCAAGGCCCTGGTGCACGACCCCCAGGTCCTGTTCCTGGACGAGCCCACCGCCGGCGTGGACGTGGAGCTGCGCCAGCAGCTGTGGCGCCACGTGCGCCACCTCCGCGACCGCGGCACCACCGTGGTGCTCACCACCCACTACCTGGAGGAGGCCGAGGAGCTGGCCGACCGGATCGCGGTCATCGACCGCGGCCGCCTGCTGCTGCTCGAGGACAAGGCCACGCTGCTGGCGCGCAACGCCGGCCAGCGGCTCCAGGACATCTACGTGGCCCTGCTCCAGCGGGAGCGGGAGCAGCGGGAGGAGCGGTGATGGGCCTGGGGCTCCGCACGCTGCTGGCGAAGGAGGTGCGCCGCTTCCTCCGGGTGCCCGGCCAGACCCTGCTCTCGCCGCTGGTCACCACCACCCTCTACTTCGTGGTCTTCGGCTGGTCGCTGGGGGCGCGCCTCCAGGAGGTGGAGGGGGTGCCCTACGCCCGCTTCATCGTCCCCGGGCTGGTGACGCTGGGGGTGGTCACCAACGCCTACCTGAACAGCGCCTCCTCCCTCTTCGTCATGAAGCTGCAGGGCACGGTGGTGGACCTGCTGGTGACGCCCCTCTCCCACGCCGAGGTGCTGGCCGGCTTCGTGGCCGCGGCGGTGCTGCGCGGGCTGCTGGTGGGCGCGGTGATGTGGCTGGTGGCCGGCGCCTTCTCGGGCTTCCACGTGGCCCACCCGGCCTTCGCGGTGCTGCTGGTGCTGCTCGCCGCGGTGGCCTTCGCGGCGCTGGGCGTGATGACGGCGATCTGGGCGGCCACCTTCGAGCAGGTGAACTTCTTCCCCACCTTCGTGATCACGCCGCTCACCTTCCTCGGCGGGGTCTTCTACTCCGTGCGGATGCTCCCGCCGGGCCTGCGCACCCTGACGCTCGCGAACCCGGTCTTCTACCTGGTGGACGGCGTGCGCTGGGGGCTGGTCGGGATCTCGGACGCCTCGCCCCTGGCCGGCCTCGCCATCCTGGTGGTGCTGGCGGCGGCGGCGCTGGCGGGCGCCTACACCATGCTGGCCACCGGCTACAAGCTGCGCGGCTGACGGCCGCCGCCGGCGCGCCCGGCCCCTCCGGAAGGCCCGCGCCGGCCGGACGAATCGCCATCGCCATCCGGGCCT
>JAJZTO010000348.1 GCA_021848865.1 Myxococcales bacterium | reverse complement strand
ACGCCCACGCCGGCGGCGCGCATCGCCGAGGCCATGGCCGCGAAGGTGGCGGCGGAGCCCGCCGAGATCCTCCCCGACCTGCAGGCCCGGCGCGAGCGGCTGGAGAAGATCAAGCGCCGGGTGGCGGAGGCGGCCCGGGTGCGGCCGGCGCTGGAGCCGCCACCGGAGAGCACCGCCCGCGCCGCCGAGAGCGTGCTCGGGCTGGCGCAGGACCTGGAGGCCCGGCTCTCCCGCGCCCGCGACGTCGAGGAGGCGCTGCGCGGCGACCTGGAGTCGGCCCGCGCCGAGCAGGCCCGCGCCGCCGCCGAGGCCCGGGCCCAGGCCGAGCGGGTGGCGGCGGCGGAGCGGCTGGCGGAGGAGAAGCGCGTCGTCCTCGCCGAGCTGCTCGCCGAGCTGTCGGCCCTGGAGGAGGAGCGCGACCGGGCCCTGGAGCGGGCCCAGGCGCTGGCCGCCCTCGACGAGGAGCGGCAGCAGCTGCTCGACGCCCTGGCGCTGCGCGCCGAGGCGGCCGAGAAGGCGCGCGAGGAGGCCCGGGGCGAGGCCGCCCGCCTCGGCGAGGACCTGGACCTGCGGGTCGCCGAGGGGGCGCGGCTCCGCGCCGCGCTGGCCGAGGTGACGCGCGAGCGGGACGACCTGGCGCGCGAGGCGGAGCGCACCCGCCGCGAGCGCGACGAGCTCGCCGAGGCGCGGCGGGCCCTGGAGCAGGTGCACCAGGCGCTCAGCACCGCCCGGTCGCGGATCGGCTGAGCGCGCGCCGCGCGGGCCGACGTTCCCTCCCGGCCGGAAGCCGGACGGATCCTCCGGCGATCAGGTCGCCTTGGAGGTGCCCACCGTGCGCGACGGCGGCGGGGTGGCCGCGGGCCGCAGCCGCCGGGCCTCCTCCAGCGCCTCGTGGGCCGCCACCTTGTAGGCCTCGCCCAGCGTCGGGTAGTTGAAGACCGCCTCGATGAAGTAGCGGATGCTGCCGCCGTGGGCCATCACCGCGTTGCCGAGGTGCACCAGCTCCGAGGCGTGCGGCCCGACGCAGTGCACGCCGAGGAGCTGCCCGTCGGGGCCGGCCAGGAGCTTGAGGAAGCCCACCGCCTCGCCCACCAGGTTGGCGCGGGCGTTCTCCTCCAGCATGGCCCGGCCCACCACGTAGGGGACGCCCTTCTTCTGGAGCGTCTCCTCGGTCTCGCCGGCGCTCGACACCTCGGGGATGGTGTAGATGCCCACCGGCAGCATCTCGTTCACCCGCCGCTTCGAGACCCGGCCGCAGGCGTGGGTCATGGCCACCACCCCCTGGTCCTTGGAGGTGGAGGCCAGCCCCGGGAAGCCCACCAGGTCGCCGGCGGCGTAGAGGTGCGGCACCCGGGTCTGGAAGTGCTCGTTCACCTCCAGGAAACCCCGGTCGGTGGGCGTGAGGCCGGCGGCCGGCAGGTTCAGGGCCTCGACGTTCCCGACCCGGCCGCTGGCGATGAGCACCTTCTCGGCCACCAGCCGCTTCCCGCCGGAGAGGGTGATGAGGACGTCCTCCTCCCCCGGCTCCACCTGGGTGGCGCGGACCTCCTGGTAGATGTCCATGCCGCCCTCGGCGAACAGCTCCTGGACCGACCGCGACAGCTCGGCGTCGAGCCAGGGGAGCAGCCGCGGCTTGGCGTCCACGATGGTCACGTGGACGCCGAGCGCCTGGAAGATGGAGGCGTACTCGCAGGCCGCCACGCCGCCGCCCACCACCGCCAGGGTGCGGGGCACGTGGTCGAGCATCAGGATCGAGTCGGAGTCGTAGACCCGGGCGTGGTCGAAGGTGTACTGCGGCGGGTGGAAGGGGCGGGTGCCGGTGGCCAGCAGCACCGCCTCGGCGCGCAGGTCCTGGGTGCTGCCGTCGGGGATGGTGACCCGGATGGTGTGGGGATCGACGAAGCCGGCCACGCCGCGGAAGGACTCGACGCCCGCCCGGGTGAGGGCGTTGCGGATCCGGGCGTGCTCCCGGGCCGTCACCAGGCCGCGGCGCCCCATGAGCTCGGGGATGGTGACGGTGCGCGAGACCTTCACCTCGAGGCCGTGGGCGTCGCGGCTGCGGGCCTGGAGGATGGCCAGCGCCGTCTCCCGCAGCGCCTTGGAGGGGATGGTCCCGGTGTTGGCGCAGGCGCCGCCGGGGACCGCCTCCTTCTCCACCAGCGCCACCTTCTTGCCGAGCGAGGCCGCCTGCACCGCGCCGTTCTCGCCCGCGGGGCCACTGCCGATGACCACCACGTCGTACCGGAGCATGGCCCGCTTATAATGCGTTTTCCCTCCGGCGACGATAATCTCACCGCCCCGTGCGCGATCCTCCGAAGAACCCGGTCCTCGACGCCGTCCAGAAGAACCTCATGGCCGCGCTCGACGAGCGCAAGGCGGCGCTGCGCGCGGCCGGCAAGACCCTCTACGACTTCGGCCTGGGCGACCCGAAGGAGCCGACCCCCCCGTTCCTGCGCGAGGCGCTGCGCGCCGCCGTGCCCGAGGTGTCGCAGTACCCGAGCCCGCGCGGCACGCCCGCCCTGCGCCGGGCCTGCGCCGGCTACCTCCGGCGCCGCTTCGGCGTCGCCCTGGACCCGGAGCGGCAGGTGATCCCGGCCACCGGCGCCAAGGAGGCCATCTTCCATCTGCCGCTCGCCTTCGCCGGCGGCCCGCGGCGCAAGGTGGTGATGCCCGACCCCGCCTACCCGACCTACGAGGTGGGGGCGCGCTTCGCGGGCCTGGAGCCGGTGAAGGTGCCGCTCACCGCGGCCAACCGCTTCCTGGTCGAGCCGGAGGCGCTGGGCGAGGCGGTGCTCTCGCGGACCCTGCTCTTCTGGATCTGCACCCCCCACAACCCCACCGGCGCGGTGGCGCCGCGGGACTACCTGGAGCGGGTGGGGCGCGCGGCGATCCGCCACGGCTTCATCGTGGTCTCCGACGAGTGCTACGCCGACGTCTGGTTCGGCGAGCGGCCGGCCTCGATGCTCCAGGCGCAGCTGGAGAACGTCCTCGCGGTGCACTCCTGCTCCAAGCGCAGCGGCATGACCGGCTACCGCAGCGGCTTCGTGGCCGGGGACGCCGACCTGGTGGCCCTGCTGCAGCGCCTGCGCTCCCACCCCGGCGTGGCCTCGCCCGACTTCGTCTCGGCGGCGGCCGCCGCGGCCTGGGGCGACGACGCCCACGCCGAGGAGCGGCGCCGGATCTTCGCCGCCAAACGGGAGCGCTTCCTGGCCTTCTTCGCCGCGCACGGGCTCGAAGTGCAGGCCTCGGAGGCGACGCTCTACCTCTGGGTGAAGGTGCCGGCGGGCCACGACTCCGCCTCCTACGCCCGGGCGCTGCTGGAGGCGGGGGTGGTGGTGGCGCCGGGGACGGCCTTCGGCGCCGGCGAGGGGTACCTGCGCGTGGCGCTGGTGCCCACGCTGCCGGAGTGCGACGCGGCCCTGGAGGCCTGGGGGAGGGTGAAGGCATGAGCACGAGCGGGCTGGAGCAGCGGATCGCGGCGGCGTTCGCCGACCGGAAGCTCCTCGAGGAGCCGGCGCACCGCGACGCGGTGCTGGAGGCGGTCC
>JAJZTO010000347.1 GCA_021848865.1 Myxococcales bacterium | reverse complement strand
ATCCTGGTGGCGGAGATCGACCCGGGGCGCATCGAGGAGGTCCGCCGCGGCTGGCCCTTCCTGCGCGACCGCCGCGTCGACGCCTACGCCGGCCTGGACCGGCGCTTCCTCGACGAGGCGCCGTGAGCCGGGGGCGCCGGAGCGGGGAGGGGCCGGGCGGCGCGCTGCGCCTGCCGGCCGAGTGGGAGCCGCATCAGGCCACCTGGCTCACCTGGCCCCACGCCACCGGCGACTGGCCGGGCCGCTTCGCCGCCATCCCCTTCGTCTACGCCGAGATCGTCCGGCGGGTGTCCCGCGGCGAGCGGGTGCGGGTGCTGGTGAACGGCGCCGCCCACGAGGCCCGGGCCCGGCGGCTGCTCCAGCGCTCCGGCGTGGAGCTCTCGCCGGTCGAGTTCCTCCGCATCCCCACCGACCGCGGCTGGAACCGCGACTCCGGTCCCATCGTGCTCGCCGGCGGCGGCCGGCGGGCGGTGGCGGGCTTCCGCTTCAACGCCTGGGCCCGCTACCCGGACTTCGCCCGCGACGCCCGCCTCCCGGAGCGGGCCGCCCGGGCGCTGGGCCTCCCCCTGCGGCCGGTCCGCCACCGCGGGCGGCCGGTGGTGCTGGAGGGCGGCGCCGTGGACGTGAACGGGCGCGGCTCGATCCTCGCCACCGAGGAGTGCCTGCTCGACCCCCGGGTGCAGGTGCGCAACCCCGGCTTCGGGAAGGAGGACTACCGCGCGGTCTTCGGCGAGGTGCTCGGCGCCGCGAACGTCCTCTGGCTGGGGCGCGGCATCTCCGGCGACGACACCCACGGCCACGTGGACGACCTCGCCCGCTTCACCGGCCCCCGCACCATCGCGCTGTGCCGGACGGCCGACCCCCGCCACCCCGACTACCGGGCCCTGGAGGAGAACCGCGAGCGGCTCGCCTCGGCGCGGCTCGAGGACGGCTCGCGGCCCGAGGTGGTGGCGCTGCCGGTGCCCGGGCCGGTGGCCTACGCCGGGCGGCGGCTGCCGGCGAGCTACGCCAACTTCTACGTCTGCAACGCCGCCACGCTGGTCCCCACCTTCGACGACCCCCACGACCGGCTGGCGCTCGGCATCCTCGCCGGGCTCCTCCCCGACCGCCCGGTGGTGGGCATCCACGCCCTCGACCTGGTGTGGGGCCTGGGCACGCTCCACTGCCTCACGCAGCAGGAGCCGGCGGCCGGGTAGTCACCGCGCCGGCGCGGGAGCCGGACCGGCGGGCGCCGGCGCCGGCGGGGCCTGCGCCTCGGCGACCTTCTTCAGCGCCGCGAGCCCCTTCTCGAAGTCCGGCCCCACCTGCCGGTCCATGTCCATGAAGAGGGTCATGGCCCGGCCCAGCAGGTCGAAGTCACCGGACATCGACCAGGTGACGCGGGTGGCGCCGCCCTCCGGGACGAAGGTGAAGCCGGTGGTGGAGGTCTGCTCCCAGGGCTTGACGAACTGGAGCCGGATGGTGAGCTCGCGCGGGGGCGCGGCCGCGGTGACGGTCATGCTCCCCTCGCCGACCTTCTGGTTCCCGGCCCAGTGGTAGACCGCCCCCGGGCCCGAGGCCGGCCCCTGGAAGTCGATCTTCGCGGCCGGGTCGAGCTGGGCCCAGGGGGACCAGGCGTCCCAGCGGTGGAAGTCGGCCACCTGGGCGTAGACCACGTCGGCGGGCGCGGCCACCAGCGCCGAGCGCTCGACGCGGAAGCCCGGCGGCCGGGTGGCGATGACGGCGCCCAGCAGGACGACGGCGGCGGCGAGGACCAGCAGCAGCTTCTTCACCATGGCGGACCCCCGCGAATTTCCGCCGAGTGTAGCGCAGCGGGCGGCGGCGCGCCCGGCCGGCGCCGTCGCGTCCCCCGGCGGGAAAGGCCGCTGGGGTGTGCCGGACCCGCGCTGCGGCGCTGGCGGCACCGCCGGGATCGTGCTTCCATCTCGACCCGTGGAAGACCCCATGGATCGCGCCCCGCGGCCCCGCCGCGGCGCCCACCACATACCTGGCGCCAGCGCCCGCGCCCGCGCGGACGCCCGCACCCCGCCCGCCCGGGAGCGCCCATGAGCCTCGAGGCCGCCCTCGCCTGGCTCGACGGCCAGGGCCCGGCCCTGGAGGAGCTGCTCGCGGCGCTGGTGCGCCAGAACTCCTTCACCGAGAACCGCCCGGGCGTGAACGCGGTGGTGGACCGGCTCGCCGCCGAGCTGGAGCGGCTCGGGCTCTCCCCGGAGCGGGTGCCGAGCGAGCGCTTCGGCGACCACCTGGCCTTCGCCGGCCCGGCGGCCGGGAGCCCGGTCTTCCTCCTCGGCCACACCGACACCGTCTTCCGGCCCGGCCAGTTCGACGGCTACGAGAGCGACGGCCGGGTGGCCCGCGGCCCGGGCGTCTTCGACATGAAGGGCGGCCTGGCGGTGATGCTCTTCGGGCTCGCGGCGGCGCGCCGGGCCGGGCTGCTCGACCGGGTGGCGGTGCGCGGGCTGCTGGTCGCCGACGAGGAGGTGGGCTCGCCCGAGTCGCAGCCGCTCACCCGGGCCCGGGCCGCCGGCGCCGCCTGCGCCCTGTGCTTCGAGTCGGGGCGCGAGGGGGACCTGGTCGTCACCGCGAGGAAGGGCGCGGCGGCGGTCCACGCCGAGGCCAGCGGCGTCGCCGCCCACGCCGGCAACGACTGGGCCCGCGGCCGCAACGCCGTCTGGGCGCTGGCCCGCTTCGTGGACCGGGTCCAGGGCCTGAGCGAGCCGGACCGGGGGACGACGGTGAGCGTCGGGCTCTTCGAGGGCGGCTCCACCCGGAACACCGTCCCGGCCCGGGCCCGCTGCGAGGTGGACCTGCGCTACGCCACCGCCGCCGACGGGGAGCTGCTCTTCCGCAAGCTGTCCGCCGCCGCCGGGGAGGCGGCCTTCCCGGGGACCCGCATCGAGCTGTTCCGGACCTCCTGGCGCCTGCCCATGGCGCGGACCGCGGCCAGCGCCGAGGTGGCGCGGCGCTACGGCGAGTGCCAGGCGGCGAGCGGCCTGGGCTCCGGCGAGGCGCCGCTGGCCGGGGGCGGCTCCGACGCCTGCACCACCAGCGCCGTCGGCATCCCCTCCATCGACGGCCTGGGGCCGCGCGGCGCCGCCTACCACACCCGCGACGAGCGCATCGAGGTCACGTCGCTGGTGCCCAAGGCGGCGGCGCTGTGCCGCTTCCTCGCCACCCGGGCCGGCTAGCGCCCCCGGAGCGGCGCGCCCCGGTCGCGCGCCGGGCGCGCCTCGATCCGCCCGCCGGCCCAGCAGGCCAGCACCCGCTCCCCGGCCTCCGCCTCCGCGGCCGGGTCGCCCGCCGCGAAGCGGGCCACCGCGAAGCGCGGCCCCGCCGCCGGCGCCTGGCGGAAGGAGGGGTCGACCGGCGTCCAGCGCCCCCCGGCCCGGACCTCGGCCCACTCGTGCCAGACCAGGGCCTCGCCGTCCCAGGCGACGCCGACCACGTGGCGCCCCTCGAGCCCGGCGGCGGCCGCCGCGGCGAGCCACCGGGCCGTCTTCTCCTGGCAGTCCTTCCCCTCGGGGAAGTCGGCGGGGATCCCCGGCGGCGCCGGCGGGGGCAGA
>JAJZTO010000014.1:1137-19017 GCA_021848865.1 Myxococcales bacterium | reverse complement strand
GCAGCCCCCGCGCCCGCGGGTCGCGCGACAGCTCCCGCGCCGCCTCGCGCTGGGCGGCGGCGAACAGCTCCGGGTCGGCCGGGCGCCGCGCCGCGCCGGCCCCGTCCGGCGCCGGGCCGCCCTCCCCGAGCAGCAGGTCGAAGAGCTCCCAGAAGGCGGAGGGGCCGAGCGCGTCGAGCGGCAGGCGGCGCACCAGCGAGCGGCGCTCCTCCTCCTGGCGGATCCGCGCCGCGTGGATCAGCTCGTCGAAGTCCTCGCCGTCGCGCGGGAAGGTGGCGGTGCCCAGGGAGAGGGCCGGCGCCCCCTCCGGCGACAGGGCCCGCAGCGCCGGCTCGCGCCGCGCCTCCTCGGCGGCCCGCCGGCCGAACATCCGGGCCCCGAAGTGGTCGGTCTCGGGCAGGAGCACGTAGTACTCGGCGTCGGAGACCTTGGCGACGAGGTCGGCGTCGCGGGCGGCGCGCCCGACCGCCGCCACCAGCCCGCGGGTCCCGGCGCGGAAGGCGTCGGGGCCCGCCTCCCGGCGCAGCCGGGCCGCGCCCTCGACGGTGAGGACCGCCAGCGAGAAGGCCCGCCCGTAGCGGCGCGCCTTGTAGAACTCCTTGCCGGCGTAGTCGACGAAGCAGGAGAGGTTGTAGGCGCCGCTCTCGCGGTCGCGCAGCCCCACCCGCTCCAGCGCCGCGTGGCGGCGGGCGTTGCGCAGCGCCACCGCCGCGAAGCGGCCCAGCGCCGCGGCGGCGGCGTCCTCCTCCTCGCCGAAGCGGCCGCGGGCGCGGTCGGAGAGGAGCAGGAGCCCCTGGGGCTCGCCGTCGGCGACGAGCGGCAGGTGGAGGGCCTGCCCCGGGGCGGCGCCGGCCGGGGCGAAGGGGAGGCCGGCGGCGAGCCGCGCGGCGAGGTCGGGGGCGCGCGGATCGAGCCGCGCCGGCAGCGCGGCCCGGTCCAC
The DNA here is from genome assembly GCA_021848865.1 of Myxococcales bacterium. Classification (GTDB taxonomy): domain Bacteria; phylum Myxococcota; class Myxococcia; order Myxococcales; family Anaeromyxobacteraceae; genus JACRMN01. The sequence goes on along the minus strand of JAJZTO010000014.1, from coordinate 18,077 downwards.
CAGCCCCCGCCAGGCGCGCAGCGCCAGCTCGCCGCGGTCGTCGGCGACCCAGAGCGCGGCGCCCTGGGCGTCGGTGAGCTGGGCCAGCTCCCGGAGCAGCGCGTCCTGCAGCGCCTCGCCGTCCAGGGTGGCGACGAGCCGGAGCGCGCCCCGCGCCAGGGCCGCGTCGAGCGGACCCCCACCCGCGCCGGCCGCCGGCTCGCCCGACCCCATGCGCCCCCCGCTAGAGATCGGCCTCGCCCTCGAAGACCCGGGTCGCGGGACCGCGCATCGTCACCCGGCCCAGGTCGGGCGCGACGGTGATCTGCAGCGGCCCGCCGGGGAGCCGCACCTCCAGCGGCCCGCCCGCCGCGACCCGCCCGGTCCGCACCGCCGCCACCGCCGCGGCGCAGGCGCCGGTGCCGCAGGCCTCGGTGAGCCCGGCTCCGCGCTCCCAGACCACCAGGTCGAGCCCGCCGGCGCGCGCCTCGGCGAAGCCGGCGTTCACGCCGCCCGGCACCGCGGCCTCGACGGTCGGCCCCAGCTCCGCGGCCCGCCCGGCGGTGGCCCGGTCGAAGAAGACGGCGTGGGGGTTGCCCATCGACACCCGGACGGCGTGGAGCCGCTCGGCGCCGACGGAGAAGTCCTGCTCGCCCTCGACGCGCGCCGGCCCCATCTCCACCGAGACCGCCTCGACCTCGCCGCCGGCGCCGCGGTGCACGCTGCAGCGCCGCGGCCCGGCGTCGGTCTCGATGGTGAACTCGCCGTCGAGCCCGCGCCGCTCGGCGAGCCAGCGGGCCACGCAGCGGACGCCGTTGCCGCACATCGCCGCCACCGAGCCGTCGGAGTTGTAGATGTGCATGTAGGCGGCCCCGCCGGCGCGGGCCGGGAGCACGGTGAGGACGCCGTCGGCGCCGACGCCGCGGTGCCGGTCGCAGATCCGGCGGGCCCGCGCCGCGTCCATGAGCGGCCCCTCGACGACGACGAAGTCGTTCCCGAGCCCGTGGTACTTGGAGAAGCGCAGCGCCATCGGCGGAATATAGCGCAGGCCCGGGGCCGGCGCGCGGCCGGGCGGCGCCCCCGGCTCAGCCGCAGAAGCGGGCGACGGCCCGGCCCAGCACCGCGGCGCAGCGCTCCAGCTCGCGCAGCTCGACGTGCTCGCCGGTGCGGTGGGCCACCCGGATGTCGCCGGGCCCGAAGACGCAGCCCTCGGCCCCCATCGCCGAGAGCTCCGGCAGCTCGGTGCCGTAGGGCACGCTGCGAGAGGCGTTGCCGGTCTCCTCCTCCAGGAAGCGGACGATCTCGGCGCCGGCCGGGGTCACCGCCGCGCCGTCGAGCCGCATGGGGGTGTGGGCCACCTTGATGCGGCCGCCGCTCTCCGCCTCCACCCGCGCCGCCGCCTCCTCGAAGAGCCGCAGGCCGAGGCGCGGGTCCTGGTCGGGGATGGGGCGCCACTCCAGCGTGAAGCAGCAGCGGCCGGCGATGATGTTGCGCGCCTTGCCGCCCTCGACCATGCCGACGTTGTAGGTGGTGTGGGGCGGAGCGAAGAGCGGGTCGCGCAGCTGCGCCAGCTCGGCCTGGACCCGGCCGGTGAGGTCGGCGACCAGCCGGGCGGCGGCGTGGACCGCCGAGGCGCCCAGCTCCGGGTAGGAGGAGTGGCCCTCCAGCCCGGAGAGCTCCACGTCCACCGCGGCGTACCCCTTGTGCGCGCGGATGGGGACGAGGGAGGTGGGCTCGCCGTCGATGGCGAAGCGGGGCCGCACCCGGCCCTCCTCGAGGAGCTTCTTCGCGCCCCAGCAGCCGGCCTCCTCGTCGGCGGTGAAGAGCAGGAGCAGGGGCCGGGCCGGGGCGCGCTCGGCGGCCGCCGCGGCGGCGACGGCGCAGGCGATGAAGCCCTTGGTGTCGCAGGCGCCGCGCCCGAAGACCTTGCCCTCCCGCACCGAGCCGGCGAGCGCCTCGCTCCAGGCGGGATCGTAGGGGACGCAGTCGGTGTGGCCGAGCAGCGCGAGCCCCCCGGGGGCGTCCGGGCCGCGCCGGCAGACCAGGTTCTCCTTCTCGATCCCGTCCTCGTCGAGCCAGGTCTGGCGGCGGGTCTCGAAGCCGAGGGGCCGGACCACCTCCTCGAGGAGGTCCACCACCGGCCGGTTCGGGCGGGTGGAGGTCGAGTCCACGGCGATGAGCCGCTGCAGGAGCGGGACGATCTCCATCGGCGAGAGCCTAGCCGCCCGCCGGGGACCGGTCGAGGAGCGCGGCGCCGATCGCGATCGCAGGGCCCTTCCGGGCCGCCGGAAGGCTCGCCGCGGGCCGTCCCGGCGGCGCCGGACCCGACGTTGACAGGGGAGCAGGGAGCGGCTAGAAACCGCGTGCTCTAGGCCTTCTGGGCGGATAGCTCAGCGGTAGAGCATCGCCCTTACAAGGCGAGGGTCGCAGGTTCGAGACCTGCTCCGCCCAACGCTTCGACGCACGACTTGGGGTGTTAGTTAAGTCGGTTATAACGCCGGCCTGTCACGCCGGAGGCCAGGGGTTCGAGTCCCCTACACCCCGCCAGCAACGAGGCCGGGACTTCACGGGAAACCGGCGGGGTCCCGGCCTCGGTCTTTCCGCCCAGGCCATCGGGCAGCAACCGGGCGGCAAGCGGAGCGGGGATCGCCCTGGTTCCGAGGATCGCCTCGCCGGCCCCTCGAAGCGTCCGGGATCGGGAGCCGCGCCTCGCCCGCGCGCCGCTCCAGCCCGCATCGCCCGGCGGACCGGTGGCGAGGAGGGGAGCGCGCTCGCCCCTCACCGGGACGCGGGCCGGGCGGGGCCGCCTCGTCCCGCCGGCACCCGGCGATGCTCCCCGCGAGCGCCGCGAAGCACCTCCGCCACCTTCCGCAAGGCGGCGCCGCGGGGGCATTGGTCGCGCCAGGCGAGGACCAGGGTGCGGCTCGGCGCCGGCGCCTCGAACCGGCGCAGCCCGAGCTCGCCGCGCCGGCCCTCGACCTCGACCGAGAGGGAGGGCAGGAGCGTGAGCCCCGCGCCCCCTGCGACCATCTGGACGAGGGTCGGCAGGCTCGTCGCGCGGAACCCCGCCTCCTGCGCGCCGCCGGCGGAGCAGATGGCGAGCGCCTGGTCGCGCAAGCAGTGCCCGTCCTCGAGGAGCAGGAGCTTCTCGCCCTCGAGCTCGGAGAGCTTGGCGGGGCGCCTGGACCGGACGAGGGGATGCTCCGGCCGTCCCGCGAGCAGGAACGGGTCCTCCGCGACGACCTCGCGTTCCAGGTTCTCCATCCCCGGCACGAGCGCGAGGAGGGCGGCCTCGAGCCGCCCTTCGCGCACCGCTTGCAGCAGGGCGCCGGTCTTCTCCTCGTCCCAGAGCACCACGAGGCGGGGGAAGCTCCGGCGGAGCGCGGGGACGACGTCCGGCAGCAGGTACGCGGAGATGGTCGGGATCACGCCGATGCGGAGCGTCCCGGCGAGCGGATCTCCCGCCCGGCCGGCGGCGGCGACGAGCGCGTCCGCCTCGGCCAGGACTCGGCGGGCGTAGGCGAGCAGCTCCTCGCCCGCCGGCGTCACCAGCACGTGCCGCCGGTCGCGCTCGAAGAGCCGGACCCCGAGGACCGCCTCGAGCCGCGCGACCTGCGCGCTGAGCGACGGCTGCGAGACGTGGCATCGCTCCGCGGCGGCGCGAAAGCCGCGCAGCTCCGCGACCGCCACCGCGTACTGGAGCTGCCGCAGCGAGAAGGCGTGGGGCGTCATGGGGCCAAAGACTATCACTCTCATCGAAAATCGGTATTGGCACTATCACTGGCCCCGACGCATCTTCCTGCGCGGCGAGGGGATGGAGGCTGCCATGACGAAGCGACCGATCCTGAAGACGGAGGCCGGCGCGCCGGTCCCGGACAACGCGCAGGCGCAGACGGCGGTCCCCGGCGGGCCGGTCCCGCCGCAGGATGAGGCCAGGTGCCCCTTCCATCGCGGTCCCGGCGGCGGCACGTCGAACCGGGACTGGTGGCCGAACCAGCTGAAGCTGGACGTCCTGCACCAGCGCTCGTCCGGGTCCGACCCCATGGGCCGGGACTTCGACTACGCCGAGGAGTTCAGGAGCCTCGACCTGGAGGCCGTGAAGACGGAGCTCCGCGCGCTCATGACCGACTCGCAGGACTGGTGGCCGGCGGACTTTGGTCACTACGGTCCCCTGTTCATCCGCATGGCGTGGCACAGCGCCGGCACCTACCGCACCGGCGACGGGCGCGGCGGCGCGGGCAACGGCAGCCAGCGCTTTGCGCCCCTCGGCAGCTGGCCCGACAACGCGAACCTCGACAAGGCGCGCCGGCTGCTCTGGCCCATCAAGCAGAAGTACGGCCGGAAGATCTCCTGGGCCGACCTGATGATCCTCGCGGGCAACGTCGCCCTGGAATCGATGGGGTTCAAGACCTTCGGGTTCGCCGGCGGACGCGAGGACGTCTGGGAGCCGGAACGGGACATCTACTGGGGCTCCGAGAAGAAGTGGCTGGAGGACCAGCGCCACGCCGGCGACCGGGAGCTCGAAGACCCGCTCGCCGCCGTGCAGATGGGCCTCATCTACGTCAACCCGGAGGGCCCGAACGGCAACCCGGATCCGGTCGCCGCGGCCAGGGACATCCGCGAGACCTTCGCCCGCATGGCGATGGACGACGAGGAGACGGTGGCGCTCATCGCGGGCGGCCACACCTTCGGCAAGACCCACGGCGCCGGCCCGGCGTCGCACGTGGGACCCGAGCCCGAAGCGGCCGGCATCGAGGAGCAGGGCCTCGGCTGGAAGAGCGGCTTCGGCACGGGCCGGGGCGCCGACGCGATCACCAGCGGCCTGGAGGTCACCTGGACCACCACGCCCACGAGGTGGAGCCACGACTTCTTCGGGAACCTGTTCGGCCACGAGTGGGAGCTGACGAAGAGCCCGGCCGGCGCGCATCAGTGGCGGCCGAAGGGCGGCGCAGGCGCCGGCACCGTGCCGGATGCCCACGACCCGTCCAGGCGCATCGCGCCTTCCATGCTGACCACCGACCTGTCGCTGCGCTTCGACCCGGCCTACGAGAAGATCTCCCGGCGGTTCCTGGAGCACCCGGACCAGTTCGCGGAGGCGTTCGCGCGGGCGTGGTTCAAGCTGACGCACCGGGACATGGGTCCGCGAGCGCGCTACCTCGGCCCGGAGGTGCCCGCGGAAGAGCTCATCTGGCAGGACCCCATCCCCCCGGTCGATCACCCGCTGATCGACGAGGAGGACGTCTCCGCCCTCAAGGCCGGGATCCTGGCCTCCGGTCTGTCCGTCCCGGAGCTGGTGACGACCGCCTGGGCCTCGGCGTCCACCTTCCGCGGCTCCGACAAGCGCGGCGGGGCGAACGGCGCACGCATCCGCCTGGCACCGCAGAAGGGCTGGGAAGTGAACCAGCCTGCCCAGCTGGCGAGGGTGCTCGAGACGCTGGAGGGCATCCGAGGCGCGTTCCACGGCACCCGGTCCGGCGGCAAGAAGGTCTCGCTGGCCGACCTGATCGTCCTCGCCGGCTGCGCCGGCGTCGAGCAGGCCGCCCGGAACGCCGGCCACGACGTGGCGGTCCCCTTCTCCCCGGGGCGCATGGACGCGTCGCAGGAGCGGACCGACGTGGGCTCCTTCGCCGTGCTCGAGCCGATCGCGGACGGCTTCCGCAACTACCTCAAGGGCGACTCCAGCGTGTCGGCCGAGGAGCTGCTGGTCGACAGGGCGCAACTGCTGACCCTGACCGCGCCCGAGATGACGGTGCTGGTGGGCGGCATGCGCGTCCTCGGGACCAACGTCGGCGGGAGCCCGCATGGCGCCTTCACCGATCGGCCGGGGGCGCTGACCAACGACTTCTTCGTGAACCTGCTCGACATGGGCACGGCGTGGAAGGCGGTCTCGAAGGGCGCGGACCTGTTCGAAGGGCGCGACCGCAGGACCGGCAAGGTCCGGTGGACCGCCACCCGCGTCGATCTCGTCTTCGGCTCGAACTCCCAGCTCCGCGCCCTGGCGGAAGTCCACGGCGGCGCCGACGCGCGGGAGAAGTTCGTCCACGACTTCGTGGCGGCCTGGACCAAGGTGATGAACCTGGATCGCTTCGACCTGAGGCGCGGAAGTCATCGTTGAACGGGCCGCTCGGGCGGTCCTCCGCTCCCCGGCCATCTCCGTCGCGGGCCTCCTCGCGGGGCCGAGCGCGACGCGCCGCCTCGAACGGGCGGCGTTCATCGGCTTCGGGGCCTGGTCAGCGGGTTCCAGGCGCGCGATAAGGACCGGGCAGCCGTCCCGACCCTCTTCCGGAGGCTCCATGCGTCCGAGCAGATCTCTCCTCCTGGGCACGCTCTGTGCCTTCCCGCTGGGCGCGCTCGCGGCCGGCGCCGGCACGCCGAACGGGCTCCACCTGGGCTGGCTCGACCGGAGCGCCGACCCGGCCAAGGACTTCTTCACCTTCGCCAACGGCGGCTGGCAGGAGCAGAACCCGATCCCCCCGGCCTACTCCCGCTGGGGCACCTTCAGCGTGCTGGTCAAGCAGAACCAGGAGGTGATCCGCGGGATCCTCGAGGACGCCGCCCAGGACACCCGTGCCAGGGCCGGCAGCGACAGGCGCAAGGTCGGCGACTTCTACGCGAGCGGCATGGACGAGGCCGCCATCGACGCCGCGGGCGCCGAGCCGCTGCGGCCCGAGCTCGAGCGCATCGGCGCCATCCAGGGACTCGCGGACCTGCGCCGGGAGGTGGCGCACCTGCAGCAGCTCGGCGTCGGCGCCCTCTTCGACTTCGGGCAGATGCAGGACTTCAAGGACAGCGCCAAGGTGATCGGCGCGGCCTTCCAGGGCGGGCTCGGCCTCCCGGACCGCGACTACTACCTGCGGGACGACCCGAAGTTCCGGCAGGTGCGCGAAGCCTACCTGGCCCACGTGGCCGCCATGCTCGAGCTGCTGGGCGATGCGCCTGCCACGGCCGCGGCCGAGGCCAGGACGGTGATGGACATCGAGACCCGGCTCGCCCGCGCCTCCATGCCGCGGGTGGACCAGCGCAAGCCGGAGAACGTCTACCACCCGATGGACCTGAAGGCCCTGGAAGGGGTCACGCCCGGGTTCTCCTGGTCGGGCTACTTCGCCGACGTCGGCCACCCGGAGATCGAGCGCATCAACCTCGCCATGCCGGAGTTCTTCAAGGCGATGAACGCCGACCTCTCGGCGGTGCCCCTGGAGGCCTGGAGGACCTACCTGCGCTGGCACCTGGCGCACGCCTTCGCCCCCTACCTCTCCCGGCCGTTCGTGGAGGAGAGCTTCCGGTTGACCAGGGTCCTGACCGGCGCCCAGGAGCTGCTGCCGCGCTGGCAGCGGGTGGTGGCGGCCGAGGACGCCGCGCTCGGCTTCGCCGTCGGCAAGCTCTACGTGGCGAAGAAGTTCCCGCCCTCCTCCCGGAAGGCGGTGCTGCGGATCCTGCACGGCATCCGGGATGCGCTGAGGGCGGACCTCGCCACCCTGGCCTGGATGTCGCCCGCGACCCGGAAGGCGGCGCTCGAGAAGCTCGACCTGATGGGCGAGCGGATCGGCTACCCGGACCGGTGGCGCGACTACTCCGCGCTGCGGGTGGACCGGGGCCCCTACGTGCGGAACGTCATGCGCGCCAACGCGTTCCTCCAGAGGCGCGAGCTCGCCAAGATCGGCAAGCCCGTGGACAGGGACGAATGGTCCATGACGCCGCAGACGGTGAACGCCTACTACGACCCGTCCATGAACAACATCAACTTCCCCGCCGGCATCCTCCAGCCGCCCTTCTTCGACCCGAAGGCGCCGGCGGCGGTGAACGACGGCGCCATCGGCTTCGTCATGGGCCACGAGATGACCCACGGCTTCGACGACCAGGGCGCGCGCTTCGACGGCCACGGCAACCTGCTGCCGGAGCCGGGCTGGTGGACCGCCGCCGACTTCGCGAAGTTCAAGGCCGCCACCGACTGCATCTCCGACCACTTCTCGCGCTACACGGTGGACGGCGACCTGCACGTGCAGGGCAAGCTCGTGACCGGGGAGGCGACCGCCGACCTCGGCGGCCTGACGCTCGCCTGGCGCGCCTTCCAGGCCTCGCCCGCGCCCCGGCGGGAGAAGGCCGCCGGCGGCTTCACGCCCGCCCAGCAGTTCTTCCTCGGCGCGGCCCACGTCTGGGCCACGAACATCCGGCCCGAGGAGGCTCGTCGCCTGGTGACCATCGACCCGCACCCGCCGGCGGTGTACCGGGTGAACGGAACCGTGGCGAACATGCCGGCCTTCCAGGAGGCCTTCCACGTGCCCGCGGGCAGCCCGATGATCAACGCGGATCGCTGCGTCATCTGGTGAGACCCGGTCGCCGGCGGCTCGGCGCCAGCTGACCTGACCCCCGGGACGCCGGGTCCGGTCGGGTGCGACCTCCCCGGGCTCCACCCGGTTGGGGCGGCCACTTGCCGTCACTTGATCTCGATCATACGATTTAACCGTTCGGTTAAACCGACCGGACAAGGCGAGTCCGGGAGGATCGGGACCTCATGGAAAGACCCCAGGGCAGCGGGCCGGGCCGGCAGGCGGATCGTCCCCGCCTCGTCGCCGTCGAGGAGCTGGGGGACACCAAGGCCCGGATCCTCGACGCCGCCTTCCGGCGACTCGCCCAGGAGGGCTACGCGGCGCTCAGCACGCGCGAGATCGCGAGGGACGCGGGCGTGAACCACGCCCTCATCCACTACCACTTCCGCACCAAGGACCAGCTCGTCATCGCGGTCCTCGACGAGGCGAACCGCCAGCTGCTGGGGCGGCAGAAGCACATGTACCGAGGGCCCGGCGGCTTCGCCGACAAGTGGGCGCAGGCGCGCCGCTTCTACGAGGCCGACTTCGCGTCGGGGTTCGTGCGGGTGCAGGCCGAGCTGTGGGCGGCGAGCTTCTCCAACCCGGGCCTGCGCGAGAAGTTCATCCCGCGCGTCCTGGCGTGGAAGCAGGTGGTCCTCGAAGGGGTGCGCGAGGCGCTGGCGGCGCTGGAGGCGTGCGGCGTCGAGCTGCCGCCGTTCGCCACCGCCGAGGTGATCGCCTGGTGGATCTCCGAGTTCTGGCTCGGCATGGAGTTCGCCGACCTGCTCGGCGCCCGCGAGGACCGGGCCCCGCACCGGGCCGCGCTCGACGCGATGCAGCAGCTGCTCGAGCGGCTGGACAGGACCACGGGACGGAACGCGGGCCCGCCTGCGCGCCGGATCCGCGGAACCGGACGCACGGCACGGAGGCGGCCGTGAGCGAGGACGCAGCGCCTCCAGACGAAGGGAGTCGGACATGAAGTCGATGAGCGCAGTCCTGTCGGTCGTGTACGGGCTCGTGGTCTACGCCTTCTTCCTCGCGACGTTCCTCTACGCGATGGGCTTCGTCGGCAACGTGGCGGTGCCGAGGTCGATCGACACCGGCCCGGCCGGGCCGGTGGCCGGGGCCCTGATCGTCGACGCCCTGCTGCTCGGCCTGTTCGCCGTGCAGCACAGCGTCATGGCGCGCCGCTCCTTCAAGCGCTGGTGGACGCGCATCGTGCCGCCGGCGCTGGAGCGCAGCACCTTCGTGCTCGCCGCGACCCTGGCGCTCGCGCTCCTGCTCTGGCAGTGGCGGCCGATCGTCCAGCCGACGATCTGGAGGGTCGAGGATCCGGCGGGCATCGTGGTCCTCGAAGCGGTCTACTGGCTCGGCTGGTCGGTGGTGCTCCTGAGCACCTTCCTCATCAGTCACTTCGAGCTGTTCGGCCTGGTCCAGGTGCTCGCACGCCTGCGCGGCCGCGATCTCCCCAGGCCCCGGTTCGTGACCCCGCTCCTCTACCGCTGGGTGCGGCATCCCATCTACCTGGGGTTCCTCCTCGCCTTCTGGGCCGCGCCGGTGATGAGCACCGGGCACCTGGTGTTCTCGATCGCGACCACCGGCTACATCCTCGTCGGCATCGCCTTCGAGGAGCGCGACCTGATCGCCCAGTTCGGCGGGCGCTACCGGAGCTACCGCGAGCAGGTCGGGATGCTGCTGCCGCGGCCGTGGCGGAAGCGCCGCCCGTCCGACGCCGTCAGCCCTCCGGGCACCCTGGGCTAGCCCATGGCGCTCGCGCCGGCACGCCCCGGGGACGCCGCGGACCCCGGCCGGCCGGCGGAACCCGAACACGCCGTCCCGGCGCCGGCCATGACGCCCGGTGCCGAGCAATCGCGCGCCGCGTACCCGGTGCGCTCCGGCCACGTCGAACGCCACGGGGTGAAGGTCTTCTACGAGGTCTACGGCGAGGGCGAGAGGACCCTGCTCCTCCTCCCCACCTGGTCGATCGTGCACTCCCGTCACTGGAAGGCGCAGATCCCCTACCTGTCGCGGCACTGCCGGGTCCTCACCTTCGACGGACGCGGCAACGGCCGGTCGGACCGTCCCCGGGGCGGCGCGGCCTACGGCGTGCGAGAGTTCGCCGCCGACGCGCTGGCCGTGCTCGATGCGACCGGCACCCGGAGCGCCCACGTCGCCGGGATCTCGCTGGGGACCCAGTGGGCGATCCTCCTCGCCGCCGAGCACCCCGAGCGCGTCGACGGCGCCGTCCTGATCGGGAATTCGACCCCTCTCGCCCCCACCCACCCCGGCCGCAAGATCTGCGCCCGGTTCGACGAGCCGATCGACTCCGACGAGCCGTGGGAGAGGTACAACGCGCACGCCTGGCGCAAGGACTTCCGCGGGTTCCTGGAGTTCTTCTTCTCGCAGTGCTTCACCGAGGCCCACTCCACCAAGCAGATCGAGGACTGCGTCGGCTGGGGCCTGGAGACCGACCCGGAGACGCTGATCGACACCACCCGCGGGGACTGCCCGTCGCGCGAGGAGCTGCTGGCGATGTGCCGGCGCGTGAAGTGCCCCGTGCTCGTGATCCACGGGAGCGACGACGCCATCAGCCCGCACCGGCGCGCGGTCGTCCTCGCCGAGGCGACGCGGGCCGAGCTGGTCACGATCGACGGCGGCGGCCACCTGCCGCAGGCCCGCGATCCGGTGAAGGTGAACCTGCTCCTCCGCGACTTCGTGTGCCCTCCGGCGCGCTCGGCGCGCTGGGGCCGCGCCCGCCGCCGCAGGAGGCGCGCGCTGTTCCTCTCTTCCCCGATCGGCCTCGGCCACGCCCAGCGGGACATCGCGATCGCGGACGAGCTGCGCAAGCTGCACCCCGATCTCGAGATCGACTGGCTGGCGCAGCACCCCGTGACCGCCGTGCTCGAGGCGCGCGGCGAGCGCATCCACCCGGGCAGCCGCGCGCTGGCGAGCGAGTCCCGCCACATCGAGAGCGAGTCCCACGAGCACGACCTGCACTGCTTCCGGGCGTGGCGCCGCATGGACGAGATCCTGGTCTCGAACTTCATGGTGTTCCACGACGTCGTGCGGGACACGCCCTACGACCTGTGGATCGGCGACGAGGCCTGGGAGCTCGACTACTACCTGCACGAGAACCCGGAGGAGAAGCGCGCGGCGTACGCCTGGCTCACCGACTTCGTCGGCTGGCTGCCGATGCCGTCGGGCGGCGCCCCGGAGGCGCGGCTGACCGCCGACTACAACGCCGAGATGATCGGCCACATCGCGCGGTTCCCGCGGCTGCGCGACCGCGCGATCTACGTCGGCAGCCCCGACGACATCGTGCCCGACCGCTTCGGACCGGACCTCCCGACGATCCGCGAGTGGACCGAGGACCACTTCGAGTTCTCGGGATACGTCACCGGCTACGACCCGCGCGAGCTGGGCGACCGCGCGGCGCTGCGCGCCTCGCTCGGGTTTGCGCCGGACGAGAAGGTGTGCATCGCCACGGTCGGAGGCTCCGGGGTCGGCCGGGCCCTGCTCCACCGCGTCATCGCGAGCTACCCCGAGGCCCGCCGCCGGGTGCCGGAGCTGCGCATGATCGTCGTCGCCGGTCCGCGCATCGACCCGGCCTCGCTCGCCGCCCCCGAGGGCCTCGAGGTCAGGCCGTTCGTCCCCCAGCTGTACCGCCACCTGGCGGCCTGCGACGTCGCCATCGTCCAGGGGGGCCTCACGACGACGATGGAGCTCACCGCGAGCCGCCGCCCGTTCCTCTACTTCCCCCTGCGCGACCACTTCGAGCAGACCTTCCACGTCCGCCACCGCCTGGCGCGCTACGGCGCCGGGCGCGAGATGGCCTACGACCGCTCGGGGCCGGAGCAGATCGCGGAGGCGCTTGTCGAGGAGTTGCGGCGCCCGGTGAGGTACCGGGCGGTCGAGACCGACGGCGCCGCCCGTGCCGCCGCGAGCATCGCCGGGCTGTTGTGACCGGGCGGGCAGGCGATCGGCTCCCCGAAGGAAGGGATCGAGCGCGCTCAGCGCGCGAACACCGCCCCGAGCCAGCGCCAGATCCGGCGCAGGGAAGGTGAGATCAGCCATGCCACCCGGCGCGCGCGCCGCCGGACCTTGCCGTCCACCCGGGAGTCGAGCCCGTCCAGGAGGGCCAGCGCCTCCTCCTTCCTCCCGCTCCTCGCCAGGACGCGGGCCAGCAGCACCGTCGCCTCCGGCTGCCAGGGCTCGATCTCCACGGCGCGCCGGAGCACCTGGGCGCCGACCGCCAGGGCGCGCAGGTGGAGGAGGCGGCGCCCTCCGGCCACCAGGGCCGCGACCGCGTCGGCGCGCCGGGCGCGCGTGAGGTGCAGGCGGGCGATCTCCTCCCAGAGGCGGGCCTCCTCCGGATAGAGGCCGGCCGCCTGGACCATGAGCGAGAGGCCGCGGTCGGGAAAGCCCGCGGCCTCCTGCCCCTCGGCGGCGAACCGGAAGCTGGCGAGCGCGGCCTCCCGCTGCCCGGTGCGCGCCAGGAGCGGCGCGATCTTCGCGTGGACCGCCAGGTCCCCCGGAGCCGTCTCCAGCACCGTCCGGTAGCCGGCGATCGCCTTCTTGGTGCGGCCGCGGGCGCGGGCCCGGTCGGCCGCGGCCAGGACCTCGGTCCGGTCGAAGGGACGCTTGCGCCAGAACACGGTGGCGAATGGTACCGCCCGCGGCGGAGGAACGGGAGATGCCTCCCCTTCGAGCGAGACCGGACCGAGCGCCACCGGTGCCGGCCCGCGTCTCCAGGGCTGAGGTGACTGGGAGTGTCAGCCAGCCCCCTCCCTGGGCGGCGCACGGCCGGAACAGGTCCACGCGCCCGCCGGTTGTCCCGGTGGCCGGCGCCCCGGGGCACGCGAACGCGATCGCCGGGGCGGACGGCCCCGGAGGGGCTCATGCCCACGCGAGCGAGTACCGCGGCCGCAGGCGTCGTGACCACGCTGATCGCCTGCCTGGCAGCGGCCGTCCCCGGGCCCGGCGCGGCCGCGGCGCCGGTCGAGGCGAACGTGCTGCGGGCGACCCTGGAGAACGGTCTCCGGGTGGTCATCGTGCGCGACCCGCTCGCGCCGGTGGTCACCACCGAGCTGAACTACCTGGTCGGGTCGAACGAGGCGCCGGCGGGCTTTCCGGGGATGGCCCACGCCCAGGAGCACATGATGTTCCGGGGCTCACCGGGCCTCTCGGCGGACCAGCTCGCCGACGTCATCGCGGCCATGGGGGGCCAGTTCAACGCCGACACGCAGCAGACGGTGACGCAGTACTTCTTCACCGTCCCGGCGAAGGACCTGGACGTGGCGCTGCACGTGGAGGCGCTGCGGATGCGCGGCGTCCTGGACTCCGAGGCGCTCTGGGACGAGGAGCGCGGCGCCATCGAGCAGGAGGTGGTGCAGGACCTCTCCAACCCCCAGTACACCTTCCACACGAAGCTCCTCGAGTCCCTCTTCCACGGAACGCCCTACGCGCACGACGCGCTCGGGACCAAGGCCTCCTTCGACGAGACCACCGGCGCCGCGCTGAAGGCCTTCCACGACGCCTGGTACGCGCCCAACGACGCGATCCTGGTCGTGGCCGGCGACGTCCGCCCGCGGGAGGCCCTGGCGCGGGTCGAGGCGCGCTTCGGCGCCATCCCCGCCCGCCCCGTCCCCGCCCGCCCCGCCGTCCGACTGCAGCCCGTGAGGCCGGAGACGCTCCACCTGCCCACCGACCTCCCCTACGGCCTGGCGGTGATCTCCTACCGGATGCCGGGGATGGACAGCCCCGACTACGCGGCCGCGCAGGTGCTGGGCGACGTCCTGAGCAGCCAGCGCGGCGACCTCTACGGGCTCGTGCCGAAGGGGAAGGCGCTCTACGCCGGCTTCTCGCTGAGCGGCCTGCCCGGCGCCGGGGTCGGGTCGGCGGTCGCCGCCTTCCCGCGCGGGGCCGACGCCGAGGCACTGCTGAAGGAGGTCGGCGACATCCTCGCGGCCACCCGGAAGGACGGGGTCTCCCGCGACCTGGTGCAGGCGGCCGAGCGGCACGAGCTGGCCGACTACGAGTTCGGGCACAACTCCGTCTCGGGGCTGGCGCAGAGCTGGTCCCAGGCACTGGCGGTGGAGGGGCGCGCCTCGCCCGAGGAGGACGTGAAGGCGATGGAGAGGGTGACGGCGGAGGACGTGGACCGGGTCGCCCGGACGTACCTCGACCCGGCGCACGCCGTGGTCGCCATCCTCACTCCCGTGCCGTCGGGCAGCCCGGTCGCCACGCGGGGCTTCGGCGGCGCCGAATCCTTCGCGCCCCGGACCTCGGCCGCCGCCACGCTGCCGCGCTGGGCCGAGAAGGCGCTGGGCCACCCCACCGTGCCGGCCTCCACGATCCACCCCGTCGTCCGGCGGCTCGCCAACGGGCTCGTCCTCATCGTGCAGCGCGAGACCATCAGCGACACCGTGAGCGTCTACGGCGCGATCCGGACCGAGCCGGCGCTCGAGGCGCCGCCCGGCCAGGACGGCGTCGACGACGTCCTGGGGCAGCTCCTCTCCTTCGGAAGCACCTCGCTGGGGCGGATCCCGTTCCAGAAGGCGCTGGACGACATCGGGGCCGAGGAGTCGGCGGGCACCGACTTCTCGCTGCGGGTGCTCCCGGCCCACTTCGAGCGCGGCCTCGCCCTGCTGGCCGACAACCTCCTCCACCCGGCGCTCCCGCGGGCCGACTTCGACGTCGTCCGCGCGCAGTCGGCCCGGGCCGCGGCGGGCGTCCTCCGGAGCCCCGACTACCTGGCCGGCCGCGCGCTCCAGTCGGCCCTCTTCCCCTCCGGCGACCCGACGCTGCGGCAGACGACGCCGGCCACCGTCACCTCGCTCACCTACGACGACGTGACGGCCTACTACCGGAAGGCCTTCCGGCCCGACCTCACCACCATCGTGGTGATCGGGAACGTCGCCCCCGGGCGCGCCGAGGCCGCGGTCCGGCGGGCCTTCGGGAGCTGGGAGGCGGAGGGGCCGAAGCCGGCGACCCTGCTCCCCGGGGTCCCGGCCAGCCGGCCCTCGGTCGCGGCCGTTCCCGACAGGAGCCGGGTCCAGGACGACGTGACGCTCGCCGAGACCGTCGGCCTGGTCCGCTCCGACCCGGACACCTACGCCCTGCAGCTCGGGAACCACGTCCTCGGCGGCGCCTTCTACGCGACGCGGCTCTACCGGGACCTCCGCGAGAAGGGTGGGCTCGTCTACTTCGTCCGCTCCCGCTTCGACGTGGGCCGGACGCGGTCGGTCTACAGCGTCCAGTTCGGCTGCGATCCGGCCAACGTCTCCCGGGCACGCGCCATCGTGGTGCGCGACCTCGAGGCGCTCCGGCGCGAGCCGGTGACGCCCGGGGAGCTGCGCAACGCCAAGGCGCTGGCGCTGCGCGAGATCCCGCTCTCCGAGGCGAGCGTGGACCGCGTCGCCGCCGGGCTGCTCTACCGGGAGGGACACGACCTCCCCCTCGACGAGCCGACGCGGGCCGCCCGGCGGTATTTCGCGATGAGCGCCGGGCAGATCCAGGCGGCCTTCGCCCGGTGGGTGCGGCCGCGGGCGCTGGTCCAGGTGACCGAGGGGCCACCGCCGGGCTGAGCCGGACGCCCGGGACGTTCCGCCGCGCTCGCCCCGGCGCCGTCGGAGGGCTAGGCTCGCCTCGCGAGAAGGAGGTTCCCGTGGCGACCCACCCCTGGCACGACGTCGAGCTCCCCCGCTACGTCGAGGAGCCCATCCCCGCCGTCATCGAGATCCCGGCCGGCTCCAAGGTGAAGTACGAGCTGGACAAGGCCTCGGGGCTCCTCATCGTGGACCGCATCCTCTTCTCCGCCGTCCACTACCCGGCGAACTACGGCTTCATCCCGCGGACCTACTGCGACGACGGCGACCCGCTCGACGTGCTGGTCTACTGCCAGGAGCCGGTGGCGCCCCTCTCCATCATGCGCGCCAAGATCATCGGCGTGATGCGCATGCGCGACGACAAGGGGATCGACGACAAGCTCGTCGCCGTCCACGCCGACGACCCGGAGTACGCCGACTTCGGCGACATCGTCGACATGCCGGCGCACCGCATGCGCGAGCTGCGCCGCTTCTTCGAGGACTACAAGGCGCTGGAGAACAAGAAGGTGCTGGTGCGGGAGCCGCAGGGACGCGAGCACGCCCTGGAGGTCCTGCGCGAGGCCATGAAGCTGTACCAGCGCGAGCGCGAGCGGCTCATGGGCGCGCCCCGCGCCGCGCCACGCGCCAGGCGGCGGGCGAGGCGCTGAGCGCCGGCGGGCCCGGCTCCGGATGCTCGGCCCTTCCCACCCGCGGGGCGCGCCGAGAAAGCCGGCCAGGGCCCGGACTTCCGCTCCCTTCGGGGGCCACGGACTTGCCGCCCCCCGATCGCTCTGCCAGACTCCGCCGCTGTCCGCAGGCTTTCACCTGGGGGAACCCGATGACGTTCCGTGCACTGTCCGCCACGCTCGCCGCGCTCCTCGTCCCGGCCGCGACCGCCGCGAAGGGCGGCCAGGCCGGCGTGATCTGGGAGCAGACCTCGGAGATGCAGATGGAGGGGATGGCGATGCCCCCCATGGCCCACAAATCGACGTACTGCCTCACCCGGGAAGACCCCGTTCCGAAGTCGGATAAGGACAAGGATTGCAGGATCGTGAAGCAAACGGTCACG
>JAJZTO010000014.1:0-1127 GCA_021848865.1 Myxococcales bacterium | reverse complement strand
ATGGAGGGGATGGCGATGCCGCCGCAGACCAGCCGCACCTGCGTCCCGGCCTCCGGCTTCGACGAGCCGCCGCGCTCCTCCGGGGACGACGGCCGCTGCCGCACCGAATCCTTCAAGCGCAGCGGCAACCACATCACCTGGAAGGTGGTCTGCAGCGGGCCGGGCGGCGGCAGCGGCGAGGGGGAGATGACCGTCTCCGGCAACACCTACGCGGGTCGGATGACCTTCACCAGCGCCGGCGGCGCCGGGACCTTGAAGCTGAACGGCCGGAAGGTCGGCGGAGCCTGCGTGGTCGGCCAGGCCATCGCGTCCGGCGCGCAGCGGCAGCAGCGCGAGATGATGGCGACGATGCAGAAGCAGCAGCAGGAGACCGTGACCCGCGAGCTGGCCAAGGAGTGCCAGAAGGCAGTGAAGAACATGGAGGTCACGCTCTTCGCCTCCGGCGGCCCGTACAGCTGCAAGGACCCGGCGGTGCGGCACGCCTTCTGCGACCGGATGGGGACCCGGGAGGGCTTCGCCAAGCTCCAGTCGCACGGCACGGAGTCGCTCGACCAGGCGGCGACCGTGTGCCGGAAGGACCCCGCCCGGCTCCGCGCCGGCTTCTGCGCCGCGGCGCAGCGCGAGGAGGACCTCACCTTCCTCGGGAAGTACTGCCCCCGGGAGACCCGGGAGACGGCGCAGCGCGAGTGCGCCGGGAAGGAGAGCACCAACCTCCCGGGCAAGTACCAGAGCTTCTGCCTCGCCTACGGCAAGGAGCTGCTCGCCCAGCCGAAGCCGGAGGAGGAGAAGGACCCGAAGGACAGGGCCGTGGACCAGGGCATGAAGGCGCTGAAGGGCCTGTTCGGGCGCTGAGCCGGCGGTGTCGAAGCTGCTCGCCGCCGCCGCTGCCGCGCTCGCGCTCGGCGCGGGCCGGGCGGGCGCCGCCGGCCGGCTCGCGGACCCCTACCCGGCAGTCACCGCCGCCTCCTACCTGGTGGAGGTGGACGGCCGCCCGCTCTGGGGCCGTGCGCCCGACCAGCCGCGGCCCCCCGCCTCCCTCACCAAGATCATGACCGCGCTCCTCCTCCTGGAGCGGGACTGGGCGCCGGAGGCGGTGGTCACGGTGAGCCGCCGCGCGGCGGGCGAGA
>JAJZTO010000346.1 GCA_021848865.1 Myxococcales bacterium | reverse complement strand
GGCCAGCGGATCGATAGGGCCGGCTCCTCGGCCCCGCCCGGTGGCTCACACCGGTCAGGAGCGGCGACGGGAGGGTGCCATGACCCCCACCTGGATGATCGAAGAGCTGGAGCGGCGGCGGCGGGAGCGCGAGGCGGCGCGGCGCCCCACCCTGCACGTGGACGAGCCCGAGCCGCTGCCGGAGCCCGTCCCGGTCCGGATCCCCGCCCGGGAAGAGGACCGGCCCTTCACCGTCATCGTCATCGAGTACTAGGCGCGCACCGGCCGCGGGCCGGCCCGGTCGAACCGGACCGCCCGCGAGCGGGATCGCCCATCCGCCCGGCTTCGCGTAGATTGCGCCCCCATGACCGGACCCATCCCCGCCCCGGCGCAGACCCGCCGGCGCGCCTTCTCCGCCCTGTTCCTCGTCGAGATGTGGGAGCGCTTCGGCTACTACGGCATGACCGCCGTGGTGCTGCTCTACATGGTGCAGCGGCTCGGCTACTCCGACGACCGGGCCAACCTCACCTTCGGCGCCTTCACCGCGCTGGTCTACGCCGCGCCCTCGGTGGGAGGGTGGCTCGGCGACCGGGTGCTGGGCACGCGCCGGATGACGGTGCTGGGCGCCCTGGTGCTGGCGGGCGGCTACCTGCTGCTCGCCATCCCCGGCGCGCCGCTGTTCGTGGCCCTGGGGGTGGTGGCGGTGGGCAACGGCTTCTTCAAGGCCAACCCCGCGAACCTGGTCTCCCAGGTGTACGAGGGGGAGCCGTCGCGCATCGACAGCGCCTTCACCCTCTACTACATGGCGGTGAACGTCGGCGCGACCTTCTCCCAGATCCTCACGCCGCTCATCGCCATCTGGGTGGGCTGGAACGCCGCCTTCGCGGTCTGCGCCGCCGGGCTGCTGCTCGGGCTGGTGAACTACCGGCTCATGGGGCGCCACCTGGCCCACGTCGGCTCGCCGCCCGACTTCGCGCCGCTGGATCGCCGCAAGCTGCTGCTGGTGCTGGTGGCCGGCGCCGCCGCCGTCGCCTTCGTCGCCGTGGTGGTGCAGAGCCTGGCGCTGGCCCGCGCCGTGGTCTGGATCGCCGGCGCCGGGATGCTGGTGATCTTCGGCCTCCTCATGGCCCGCGGCGACGCCGCCGAGCGGCGCGGGATCGGCGCCGTCTTCCTCCTCACCGCCCAGGGCATCCTCTTCTTCGTCTTCTACCAGCAGATGTCCACCTCCCTCACCCTCTTCGCCCTGCGCAACGTCGACCTGCGCTTCCTCTTCGGCTACGAGATCCCGCCCGGGCAGCTCCAGGCGCTGAACCCCATCTGGATCTTCCTGCTCGGGCCGGTGGTGGCCTGGGCCTACCAGCGCCGGGCCCGGGCCGGCGGCGACCTCTCCATCGCCGCCAAGTTCGCCCTCGGCTTCGTGGTGCTGGCCCTGGGCTTCTTCCTCTTCGGGATCTCCGGCCGGTTCGCGGCCGGCGGCAAGGTCTCGGTCTGGTGGATGGTCGCCGGCTACGGCCTCTACTCGCTCGGCGAGCTGCTCATCAGCGGCCTGGGGCTCGCCATGGTGGCGCGCTACGTCGGGCCGCGGCTGCGCGGCTTCACCATGGGGCTGTGGTTCCTGGCCACCGGCCTCTCCCAGTACCTGGGCAGCTACGTCGCCAACTTCGCCAGCGTCCCCGCCAACGTCTCCGACCCGGTGGCGACGCTCCCGCTCTACACCCGGCTCTTCAACGGCCTGGGGCTGGTGGCGGCGGTCGGCACGCTGGTCGCCGTTGCCATGCTGCCGCTGATGCGGCGGCTCTCGGCGCCGCCGCCGGCGGCGGACCCGGCCCCCGGCACGGCGGCCTGAGGGCCTTCGCCCCCGCGGCGCCCGCGCCGGGGCGCGTCCCGCGCGCGGCGGCCGCGCCCCTTCCTGCCCCTTGCGGGCCGGCGGCGCCCTGGTAACCCATGGGCCGGACCGGAGGTCCGCCGCCATGCCCGACCCGTTCGGCGTCGTCGACACCCTGGAGCTCGGGGGCCGCCGGCTCCGCTTCCACTCCCTGGCCCGGCTCGAGGAGGCCGGCTTCCCGCGGGTGTCGCGGCTCCCGGTGTCGCTGCGGGTGGTCCTGGAGTCGCTGCTGCGGAACCTCGACGGCCACCGGGTGCGCGAGGAGGACGTGCGGGCGCTCGCCGCCTGGGAGCCGCGCGGCCCCCGCACCGCCGAGGTGCCCTTCGTGGTGGCGCGGGTGCTGCTCCAGGACTTCACCGGCGTGCCGCTGCTCGTGGACCTCGCGGCGCTGCGCTCCGCCGCCGCCCGGCTCGGGACCGACCCGCGCCGCGTCGAGCCGCGGGTCCCGGTGGACCTGGTGGTGGACCACTCGGTCCAGGTGGACGCCTGGGGCGGCCCCGGGGCGCTCGAGGAGAACATCCGCAAGGAGATGGAGCGCAACGGCCCGCGCTACGCCTTCCTGAAATGGGGGGCGCAGGCCTTCCGGACCTTCCGCATCGTCCCCCCGGGCTTCGGCATCTGCCACCAGGTGAACCTCGAGTTCCTGGCGCAGGTGGTGCGCGAGGAGGACGGGGTCCTCTTCCCCGACACGCTGGTGGGCACCGACTCCCACACCACCATGGCGAACGGGCTGGGGGTGCTGGGCTGGGGCGTCGGCGGCATCGAGGCCGAGGCGGCCATGCTGGGCGAGCCCTCCGCCTTCCTGGCCCCGGACGTGGTCGGAGTGCACCTCCACGGCGCCCTGCCCGCCGGCGCCACCGCCACCGACCTGGTGCTGGCCGTCACCGAGCTCCTGCGCCAGACCGGCGTGGTGGGCAAGTTCGTCGAGTTCCACGGCGCGGGCGCGGCGGCGCTGCCCGCCGCCACCCGGGCCACCATCGCCAACATGGCCCCCGAGTACGGCGCCACCTGCGGCTTCTTCCCGGCGGACGAGGCGACGCTGCGCTACCTCGAGGCCACCGGCCGCACCGCCGCCGAGGTGGAGCGGGTCCGGGCCTACCTCCGGGCCCAGGGGCTCTTCGGCCTCCCGGCCGCGGGCCAGTGCGACTACTCGCAGGTGGTGGAGCTGGACCTCGCCTCGGTCGAGCCGGCGGTGGCCGGCCCGCGCCGCCCCCAGGACCGCATCCCGCTCTCCCGGCTGAAGGCCGAGCTGGCCGGGCCGCTGCGCCAGGCCGGGCCGCGCGGCGCGCCGCCCACCCACGGGAGCGTGGTCATCGCCGCCATCACCAGCTGCACCAACACCTCCAACCCGGCGGTGATGCTGGCGGCGGGGCTGCTGGCGAAGCGGGCGGTGGAGCGCGGGCTGCGGCCGCCGCCGTGGGTGAAGACCTCGCTCGCCCCCGGCTCGCGGGTGGTCTCCGAGTACCTGCGGGACACCGGGCTGCAGCCGCACCTCGACGCCCTGGGCTTCCAGGTGGTGGGCTTCGGCTGCACCACCTGCATCGGCAACTCCGGCCCGCTCGACGCGGCGCTGGAGGAGCGGATCGGGCGGGAGGGGCTCTGGGTGGCGAGCGTCCTCTCCGGCAACCGGAACTTCGAGGCCCGCATCCACCCCGCGGTGAGGGCCAACTTCCTCATGAGCCCGCCGCTGGTGGTGGCCTTCGCGCTGGCCGGGACGGTGGACCTGGACGT
>JAJZTO010000013.1 GCA_021848865.1 Myxococcales bacterium | reverse complement strand
CCAGGGCCACCGCTTTGATGGCGGCCACCACCGGCTTCGGGCTCTGCTCCACCGCCCGGATGACGGTGTGCAGGTTGGGCTCGGCCGAGGCCTTGGGGCTGTTGAACTCCTTGATGTCGGCGCCGCCGGAGAAGGCCTTCCCCGCGCCGATCAGCACCACCGCCTTCACGGCCGGGTCGGCGGCGGCGCGGTCCAGCCCGGCCACCAGCCCGGTGCGCAGCTCGTGCCCCAGCCCGTTCACCGGCGGGTTGTCCAGCGTGAGGATCGCCACCGGGCCTCGGGTCGTGTACGCCGCCTGACTCATGGTTCCTCCGTGAAGGTGCTGTGCGGGTGCCGCACTCTACGCCGGGCGACCCGCGCCCGCCGCAACGAACTGCTCCAGGTGGTGCTCGGTGTCGCCGAGCGAGAGCTCGATGGCCATCAGCCGCTTGAAGTGGTGGCTCACCGCCAGCTCGTCGGTGACGCCCATGCCGCCGTGGAGCTGCACCGCCTGCTGCCCGACGAAGCGGCAGGCCTGGCCCACCACCACCTTGGCGGCGGAGACGGCGCGGCGCCGCTCGCCGGCGTCGGCCGAGGCGGCCTTCATCGCCGCCAGGAAGCTCATCGAGCGGGCCTGCTCCACGTGGATCAACATGTCGGCCATGCGGTGCTGCAGCGCCTGGAACTTGGCGATGGGCACGCCGAACTGCTTGCGGGTCTTGGTGTATTCGATGGTGGTGTCGAGCGCGGCCTGGAGCGAGCCCACCGCCTCGGCGCAAATCGCGGCCAGGCCCAGGTCGAAGGCGGCCGACAGGCCGGGGAACGCCCCGCCCTCGGGCCCGAGCAGCGCGTCGCCGGGCAGCGCCACGCCGTCCAGCACCACCTCGGCGGCCCGCTGGTTGTCGAAGGTGCGGTACCCGGTGACGGTGAGGCCCTTGCTGTCGCGAGGCACCAGGAAGAGCGAGATGCCGGCGGCGGCGTCCACCGCGCCGGCGGTGCGGGCCGAGACCACCAGGACGTCGGCGGCCTGGCCGTGGATCACCACCGACTTGCGGCCGCGCAGCACCCAGCCCTTCCCGTCGCGGGCCGCGGCGGTGGCCACCCGCGAGAGGTCGTGGCGGCTGCCGCGCTCGCCGTGGGCCGGGACCACGATCTTCTCGCCGGCGGCCAGCGCCGGGAGCAGCGCCTCGGCCTGCGCCGGCGTGCCCAGGTCGCGGACCAGGGCGGTGCCCAGCACCGCCGAGGCCAGGTAGGGCTCGACCACCAGCGCCTTGCCCAGGGCGGTCATGGTGAGGAGCGTCTCCACCACCGCCGGCGCCATGCCGCCGTGGGCCTCGGGGACCTGGAGGGCCAGCAGCCCCATCTCGGCGAGCTGGGCCCAGATCTCGCGGCTCCAGCCCTCCGGGGACTTCACGATCTTGTGGCGGGCCTCGAAGGCGTACGCCTTCGCCAGGAAGCGGCCGACGGTGTCGGAGAGGAGCTGCTGCTCTGCGGTCAGGTTGAAGTGCATGGCGCTCTCCTACAGGCCCAGGATCATCTGGGTGATGATGTTCTTCTGGATCTCGTTCGAGCCGCCGTAGATCGAGGTCTTGCGCAGGTTGCCGTAGGTGGCGGCCAGCGGCGCGGCGTAGGCCGGGTCGAGCGCGGGCGGCGCGCCGTCCATCACCGCCGGGTCGAAGGGCAGCGCCGCCGGGCCCACCGCCTGCACCATCAGCTCGGAGAGGGCCTGCTGGATCTCGGTCCCCTTGATCTTCAGCAGCGAGGCCTCGGGCCCGGGGGCGCGCCGCTCGGCCTCGGCCGAGAGCACGCGCAGGTTGGTGATCTCCAGCGCCATCAGCTCGATCTCCACCGTGGCCAGGCGCGCCGCGAAGGCCGGGTCCTGGTCCAGCGGCCGGCCGTGCTTCTGCTCCAGCGCGGCGATGCGCTTGAGCCGCGCCAGCTCGCGCTTGGAGCCGCCGATGCCGGCGATGTTGGTGCGCTCGTGGCCCAGCAGGAACTTGGCGTAGGTCCAGCCCTTGTTCTCCTCGCCCACCAGGTTCTCGACCGGGACCTTGACGTCCTCGAACCAGACCTCGTTCACCTCGTGCCCCTCGTCGAGCATGATGATGGGGCGCACGGTGACGCCCGGCGTCCTCATGTCGATGAGCAGGAAGGAGATGCCGGCCTGGGCCTTGGCCGACGGGTCGGTCCGCACCAGGGCGAAGATCCAGTTGGCGTGCTGGGCCAGGGTGATCCAGGTCTTCTGGCCGTTGACGAGGTAGTGGTCGCCCTGGCGCTCGGCGCGGGTCTTCACCGAGG
The DNA here is from genome assembly GCA_021848865.1 of Myxococcales bacterium. Taxonomy (GTDB): domain Bacteria; phylum Myxococcota; class Myxococcia; order Myxococcales; family Anaeromyxobacteraceae; genus JACRMN01. The sequence goes on along the minus strand of JAJZTO010000013.1, from coordinate 16,864 downwards.
CCAGGTCGGAGCCGGAGCCCGGCTCGGAGTAGCCCTGGCACCACCAGTCGTCGGCCGCGAGGATGCGCGGCAGGTGGCGCTGCTGCTGCGCCTCGTTGCCGAAGCGCATGATCACCGGCCCCACCATCTTCAGGCCGAAGGGGAGCAGGCGCGGCGCGCCGGCGGCGGCGCTCTCCTCCTCGAAGATGAACTGGCGCACCGGGTCCCAGCCGGTGCCGCCGAACTCCTTGGCCCAGTTGGGCCCGCCCCACCCCTTCCTGTGGAGGATCTTCTGCCACTGGATGGTCTCCTGGGGCGTGACGTGGAGGCCGTCGAGCACCTTCTTGCGCGTGGCGGGGGGCAGCTCCTTCTCGAGGAAGGAGGCCACTTCCTGGCGGAACGCCTGCTCCGCGGGGGTGAACGAGAGGTCCATGCGCGTCGCTCCTGGGTGCCCGAGATAGTTTCGCTGGGCGAAATTGCGATTCCGACCTGCGTACCAACGGACCACACCGTAACACGTGACGATTGACTTTGACAAGCGCGGCGTGCACCATGCGTCTTCCCCGTGCGCAGCGCGGGAGGCGGTGGCCCCGGCGGGCCGCCCACCGGAGGCCTCATGGACTTCTCTGAGCCGGAGCGCGTCTCCTCCTTCCGCGGCCTGGTCCGCGACTTCGTCCAGAAGGTGGTCATCCCGCTGGAGCGCCCCATGTTCCAGAAGGGCTTCGCCGGCATCCAGCCGGAGCTGGCCGCGGCCCGGGCCAAGGCCCGGGAGACCGGCCTGTTCGCGGCCCACATGCCGGAGGCCTACGGCGGGGCCCACCTGCCGCTCACCGAATTCGCCCACCTCTCCGAGGAGCTGGGGCGCAGCCCGCTGGGCCACTACGTCTTCAACGTCCAGGCCCCCGACATCGGCAACTCGGAGCTGATGCTGGAGTTCGGCACCGAGGCCCAGAAGGAGCAGTGGCTCCGGCCCCTGGCCCGCGGCGAGATCCGGAGCTGCTTCAGCATGACCGAGCCGGAGTTCGCCGGCTCGAACCCGGTCTGGATGGGGACCACCGCCAAGCTCGACGGCGACAGCTGGGTGATCCGCGGCCACAAGTGGTTCTCCTCGTCCGCCGACGGCGCCGCCTTCGCCGTCTGCATGGCGGTCACCGACCCCGACGCGGCCGAGCCGCACCGGCGCGCCAGCATGATCATCGTGCCCACCAGCACCCCGGGCTTCGAGCTCATCGGCAACATCTCGGTGGCCGGCCACCGCGGCTCCGGCTGGGCCAGCCACGCCGAGATCAGCTACCAGGGGGCCCGCGTGCCCAAGGAGAACCTGCTCGGCCCCCGCGGCGCCGGCTTCTCCCTGGCGCAGCACCGGCTCGGGCCCGGGCGCATCCACCACTGCATGCGCTGGATCGGCATCTGCGAGCGGGCCTTCGAGATCATGTGCCGCCACGTCACCACCCGCGAGCTGGCCCCCGGCGACCTGCTCGGCTCCCGGCAGCTGGTCCAGAGCTGGGTGGCCGAGAGCCGCGCCGAGATCAACGCCGCCCGGCTCATGGTCCTGCAGGCCGCCTGGAAGATCGACCGCGAGGGGGCGCCGGCGGCGCGCGAGGAGATCTCCCTCATCAAGTTCACCGTGGCCCGCACCCTGCAGCGGGTGCTGGACCGCGCCATCCAGGCGCTGGGCGCCCTGGGGATGACCGACGCCACGCCGCTGATCTGGTGGTGGTCGCACGAGCGCCCCAGCCGCATCTACGACGGCGCCGACGAGGTGCACATCACCCACGTGGCCAAGCGCATCCTGCGGCGCTACGCCCAGCAGCCATGAGCACGGCCGGGCGCCCGCCGGCGGGCATCGACGAGGCGGACGAGGTCCGGGCCGAGGAGGGGCTCGACCCGGAGCGGCTTCGGCCCGTCCTGGAGGCGGCCTTCCCCGGCGCCACCGGGCCGGTCACGGTCCGCCAGTTCCGCAAGGGCCACTCCAACCTCACCTACCTGGTGGCGCTGGGCGGCCGCGAGGCGGTGCTGCGGCGCGCCCCCTTCGGCACCAAGGTGAAGCACGCCCACGACATGCACCGGGAGTTCCAGCTCCTCTCGGCGCTCCAGGGGGCCTACCCGCAGGCGCCGCGGCCGCTCGCCTACTGCGACGACGAGTCGGTCATCGGCGCCCGCTTCTTCCTGATGGAGCGGGTGAAGGGGCTCATCGTCCGCGGCGACGGGAAGGAGAGCGGCCTCGCGCTCGACCCGGCGACGCTTCGCGCCACCTCGACGGCCCTGGTGGACAACCTGGTGGCGCTGCACGCGGTGGACCTCCAGGCCACCGGGCTCGCCGCCATGGGCCGGCCCGAGGGGTACGTGGGGCGCCAGGTGAAGGGCTGGACCGAGCGCTACCAGGCCGCCCGCACCGACGACGTCCCGTCGGTGGAGCGAGCCGCCGCCTGGCTCGCCGCCCACATGCCGCCCGAGCGCGGCGCGGCGATGATCCACAACGACTACAAGTACGACAACGTGGTGCTCGATCCGGCGCGGCCGACGCGCATCGTGGCGGTGCTGGACTGGGAGATGGCCACCGTGGGCGACCCGCTCATGGACCTGGGCACCATGATCGGCTACTGGATCGACGCCGACGACCCGGCCGAGCTGCGCACCCGCTCCTACGGCCCCACCCAGCTGCCGGGGAGCCTCACCCGGCGCGGGCTGGTGGAGCGCTACCAGGAGCGCACCGGGCGCGAGGTGCCGGACGGCGGGCTCTTCTACTACGCCTTCTCGCTCTTCAAGATCTGCGTCATCGCCCAGCAGATCTACAAGCGCTTCGTCGACGGGCACACCAAGGACGAGCGCTTCGCCGCGCTCATCCACTGGGTGCACGGCATGGGCGCCCAGGCGATGCGGGCCATCGAGCAGGGGCGGATCGACAGGCTGGGGTGAGGCCCCGCGGACCGGATCAGCGCCGGCCCGGCGCCGCGGCGTCGCCCGGCGAGCCGCGCTCGTGGCGGAGCTGGAAGGTGCCGACGGCCTTGGCGACCAGGTTCCCGTCGCGGTCGCGGATCTCCCCCTCGCTGAAGGCCAGGGTGCGGCCCGCCTTGAGGCAGCGCCCCTCGGCCACCAGCTTGCCGCGCCCCGGACCGATGAAGCTCACGTTCAGCTCCACGGTGAGGGCGCCGCGCGCCGAGGCGTCGGTGGTGAGCGCCGCCACCGCCAGGGCGATGTCGGCCAGCGTCGTCACCACGCCCCCGTGGGCCACGCCCCAGCTGTTGAGCAGCTCCGGGCGCAGCGGCTGCTCCAGGACCGCCCTGCCCTTCTCGCGCAGCGCCACCCGGATGCCGAGCAGCTCGGCGAACGGGACGGTGCGGCCGATGGCGCCGGAGACGGTGCGGCTGCGCGGCCTGGCGACGGCGCTGCGCCGCGCCGGTAGGCGGCGGCTCTGTCGGGAGCGGGAAGGAATGACCTATCGTAACACCGCGCCGCCGGGCCCGACAACGGAGGCGCGCGCTCTGCTACGATCTCCGCACCCGGCCCGCGCGGGCCGTCCCTTCTTCCCCCCCGAGGAGTCCGCCATGAGCCCCGCAGCCTTCACCGTCGCCGAGCTGGAGTCGAAGGTCGGCCAGGAGATCGCCGTCTCCCCCTGGACCACCGTCACCCAGGAGCAGATCCAGCGCTTCGCCGACGCCACCGGCGACCACCAGTGGATCCACGTCGACCCGGAGAAGGCCAGGACCGGCCCCTTCGGCGGCACCATCGCCCACGGCTTCCTGACGCTCTCGATCCTGCCCAGGCTCATGGCCGAGGCGCTCGACGTCACCGGCCGGCGCATGGCGGTGAACTACGGCCTGAACAAGCTGCGCTTCACCGACCCGGTGCCCTCGGGATCGAGGGTGCGCGCCCGCTTCGCGCTGGCCGCCTTCGAGAAGATCAGCGGCGGCGCGCAGCTCGCCTGGAACGTCACCGTCGAGCGCGAGGGCGGGAAGAAGCCCGCGGTCGTCGCCGAGTGGCTGGCGCGGTACTACCTCTAGGAACGCCGGCGGGGGACGAGCCCCCGCCCCACGGCAAGGAACGCAAGGCAGGTGCGCCGGGGTGTCGCGCAGGTGCAGGGCCGGGGCTCGGCCCCGCCCGCGCGGCTACGGGCCGCCGGACGGCGTGCGCGGCCCGAAGTCCAGCGGCGTGCCGGGCGGCAGCTTCTCCAGCCGCTCGACCCAGAAGGCGCCGTGGGCCCAGTCCACCGCGAAGGTGAAGCGGATCGGGTCGCCCGCGGCGAGCCCCTCGACCCCGTCGCCGGGCCGCAGGGCGAAGGGCATCACCATCGCGTCCATGCCCACCGCCCGGCCGCCCTGGTCCACGAAGCCCGGCACCGCCTCGTGCCGGAGGACGATCTCCGGGGCGGGGCGGCCCGGCTCGGGGAGCCGGACCACCTCGCCCCGCACCGTGTACCGCTGGACCGCCGCGGCCGGGGCCGACCGCTCCCCGCGGCGGCAGGCGGCCGGGGCCGCGAGCAGCGCGGGGAGCAGCAGGGCGAGGAGCGCGCGCCTCACGCCCCCGATCGTGCCGGCGCCGGGCGCAACGTCAAGAGGTGCTTGATGATCAGCAGCGCCCCGGCCAGGACCAGCAGGCCGTGCAGGAAGACGATCAGCATCCAGAAGCGCATGGGCGACTGGGCCACGATGTAGGGCTGCCCCTGCACCCGTTCCAGGTAGGTCTGGAGCACGCCGGCCACCGCCATCGCCAGGCTCATGCCCACCACCGCGCTGCTGGTGAGCCAGAAGCCCCAGTGCCCTCCCCGCTCGTCGTACCGCCCGTCGGCGAAGCCCTTGAGCCGCGGGATGGCGAAGTAGAAGAAGGAGAGGTTCAGGAGCACGTAGGCGCCGAAGAAGGCCAGGTGGCCGTGCGAGACCGTCACCTGGCTGCCGTGGGTGTAGTAGTTGATCTGCGGCAGCGTGTGGGCGAAGCCGAAGAGGCCGGCGCCGACGAAGTGCAGCACCGCCATGCCGATGACGTAGACCCAGGTGAGCCTCGGCTGCGGGCGCTTGCTGTCCTTCATCGACCGCCAGGTGTCGATGAGCATGAAGGCGATGGGCAGGGGCTCCAGCGCCGAGAAGGCGCCGCCCACCCAGAGCCAGTACTTCGGCGCGGCGATCCAGTAGTAGTGGTGGCCGGTGCCGGCCAGGCCGGTGAAGAGGAAGAGCCCCAGCTCCACGTAGAGCCACTTCTCGACGACCTTCCGGTCCACGCCGGTGAGCTGGATCATCATGAAGGCCATCAGGGCCGCGGTGACCAGCTCCCAGGCCCCCTCCACCCAGAGGTGGATGACCCACCACCAGTAGTACCAGTCGATGGCCAGGTTCTCGTAGAAGGGCATGCCGAAGAGGTACATCACCGCCAGGAAGACCAGGCCGGCCAGCAGCGTGCCCTGGGTGGCGGTGAAGCGCCGCGCCTTGAGGATGGTCACCCCCACGTTGGCGAGGAACATCAGCGCCCCGATGACCACCAGGACGTCGAGCGCGGAGGGGATCTCCAGCAGCGGCCGCCCCTGGGTCCAGCCGAAGAGGAAGCCCACCAGCGCCGCCACGCCGGTGCCGGTGAGCAGCACCAGCTGCGCCCAGGCCACCTTGGGCCAGGCCAGCTCGCTCTGCGTCTCCTCGGGGATGGCGTAGTAGGTGGCGCCCATGAAGCCGAGCAGCAGCCAGAGCACCAGCAGGTTGGTGTGCATGGCGCGCGCGGTGGAGAAGGGGAAGACGTCCACCACCGCCTGCGGCACGGTGTAGAAGTAGTTGAAGGCCAGGTAGAGCCCCATCACCAGCTGCAGCGCGAAGAGCAGCAGGGCGACGACGAAGTACGGGTAGGCGACCCTCTGGGACTTGAAGTTCACGGCGTCCTCCCCTCGGCCAGGCTGGCGACGAACTCGGCGATGGCCTGGCGCTGCCCCTCCGAGAGGTTGTCGAACTTCGGCATGGTCGAGCCCGGGGTCAGCGCCTGCGGGTCGGCCAGGTAGCGGGCGATCCAGTCGGCGTCGCGCCGCGTGGCGATGTACTCGAGCCGCGGCCCGCGGTGCTCGCCGGCGTTCCCCAGGGCGTGGCAGGCCAGGCAGGCCTCCTGGCTCACCAGCGCGGCGCCGGGCGACATCGCCGCGCCGCCGACGAGCCGGCGGGTCGAGGCCTTCCAGCGGGTGTCGGAGTCCTGCGGCGGCCAGTCGTGGTTGTCGATCCCGCCGACCCAGCGCAGGAAGTCCACCAGCCGGTCGATCTCGACGGGCGTGAGGTGCTGCTGCGGCATCTTCCGGTAGGAGGAGGCGAAGGCCTTCTCGGGCGACGCGAGCCGCAGCCGCACCGCGTCCTCGCCCAGCCGCTTGTAGGCGCGGGTCAGGTCCGGCGCGTAGTAGCCGCCGAAGCCGAGGATGGTGTGGCAGTCGTTGCAGTTGTGGTTCTCGAAGACGTGCTTGCCGGCGACGACGTTGGCGTCCAGCTTGTCCGCGTGGGTCAGCGCCGCGAACGACCGGTGCGTGTCCCAGGTCAAGCCCAGGAACAGCGCCAGGGACGAAAGCGTGCCCACCCAGAAGATGAGCTTGGCTGCGCGTTCGCTCATGGAACTCCTCTCCTCGTGCGTTGGGAACGGCGGAAGCCCCGTCCCATCGCAAGCCGCCTGCCAGCCGCAAGGGCGCGGAAACACGGCGGCCGCGGCGCGGGGACCCGGCGCCGGCACCGAAGGATGGGTGCGGCCTCAACGCGATTTGGGTTCGGGGCCGGCGGGCGGCGCGCCGGCGCCCGCCCCTTCCGCTTCCATGGCCTGGAGCGCGGCCTCGAGGAGCTGGAAGGTGCTCTCCCGGAGCCGGTCCACGTCGGCGGCGCCGAGCCCGGAGGTGGGGAGCGCCGGCAGGATCCGCACCCGGATGCGCGACGGCGCGATCCAGGGCTGGTCGGCCGGCATCGCCCTCCCGGCGCCGGCGATGGCCACCGGGACCAGCGGCACCCCGGCGTCGATGGCCAGCTTGAAGGGGCCGGGCTTGAAGGGGCGCAGGGTCCCGTCGCGGCTCCGCGTCCCCTCGGCGAAGAGCCCCACCGGCACGCCGCGCGCCAGGTAGCCGCGCGCCCGGGCCAGCGCGTCCGAACCGCTGCCCCGGTCGCCGCGCAGCACCGGGATGTAGCCGACGAGGGAGAAGGCCCAGCCCAGCCAGGGGATGCGGAAGGCCTCGACCTTGCCCACCCACTTGGTCTCCCGGGGCAGGCAGGCGACGGCCAGCGCGTCCACCATGGAGCGGTGGTTCGGCACCACCACGTAGGATCCCGCCGGCGGCACCGTCCCCTCGACCGAGACGCGCCAGAGCGGGTAGCAGCGGATGAGCAGCTCGCCGAGGAAGCGGACGGCGCGGCTCGCGGCCATCCGGTCCCGGTCGAACGGGAAGGTGCCGGCCCGCAGGACCAGCGCCAGCGGGAAGGAGAGCCCGATGAGGACCGCCGCCGCGGCGTAGCCGACGAGCGCCGCCGCGGCGCGCGGCAGCGTCGCCGCGGGCCCGCGGCGCGGCCGGGTCATGCCTTGGCCGCGCCCGCTCCCTGGCCCGCCGCCTCCGCCTGCTGCCGCAGCCGGAAGCGCTGGATCTTGCCGGTGGCGGTCTTGGGCAGGTCGGCCACGAAGTGGATCTGGCGCGGGTACTTGTAGGGCGCGAGCCGGCTCTTGCAGTGCTGCATGAGCTGGTCGGCCAGCGCCGCCGACCGCGCCTGTCCCTCGCGCAGCACCACCCAGGCCTCCGGCTTCACCAGCCCCTCGGCGTCGGCGTAGCCGATGACCGCCACCTCCAGCACCGCCGGGTGGCTCACCAGCGTGCCCTCGATCTCGATGGGAGAGCACCAGATGCCCCCCACCTTGAGCATGTCGTCGCTGCGGCCGCAGTAGACGAAGGCTCCCGCCTCGTCCTGGAGGTAGGTGTCGCCGGTGTCGAGCCAGTCCCCGGGGAGCATGGTGGCCGCGGTCTTCTCCGGGTTGTTCCAGTAGTAGGCGGCGGTGGAGGGCCCCTTGATCTGCAGCCGCCCCTGCTCGCCCGCCGGGGCCGGCGTCCCCTCGGCGGTGACGATGCGGGCCTGGTAGCCGGGGACGACCCGCCCGCTGGTCCCGGGCCGGACGTCGCCGGGCCGGTTGGAGATGAAGATGTGGAGCGCCTCGGTGGAGCCGATGCCGTCGAGGATGGTGAGGCCGGTGCCCTCCTGCCAGCGCCGGAAGATGTCGGCGGGGAGCGCCTCGCCGGCGGAGACGCAGTAGCGCACCGAGGAGAGGTCGGGCCGGGGGCCGGCCGCCAGGGCCTGGAGCTGCGCCGCGTAGAGGGTGGGCACGCCGAAGTAGAGGGTGGGCCGGAAGCGGGCGATGGTCTCGAAGGTGCTCTGCGGCGTGGGGCGGCCGTCGAGCAGCACCGCGGTGGCGCCGGCCCAGAGCGGGAAGGTCATCCCGTTCCCCAGGCCGTAGGCGAAGAACAGCTTGGCGGCGGAGAAGCAGACGTCCTGCTCCCGGACCCCCAGCACCTCGGTGCCGTACCACTGGCTGGTGACCACCATGTCGCGCTGGCGGTGGACCGCCCCCTTGGGCCGGCCGGTCGAGCCGGAGGAGTAGAGCCAGAAGCAGGCGGCGGTGGCGCCGGCCGGGACCGCCGCCAGCTCGGGCGAGGCGGCGGCCAGCTCGTCGCGCAGGGTGCGGGCCTTCCCCTCGACGGCGAAGACCAGCGGCGGGGCCGGCCGCGCCGCCGCCACCGCCGGCTCCACCTCGCCGGCGAACTCCGGGGAGTAGAAGATGGCCGAGCAGGCCGAGTCCTGGAGGATGTAGCGGTAGTCGTCGGTCCGCAGCAGGGTGTTGAGCGGCACCGGGACGATGCCGGCCTTGATGGCGCCCCAGAACAGGTAGAAGAACTCGGGGCAGTCCTTCACCACCATGAGCAGCCGCTGGCCCCGCTCCATGCCCAGCTTCAGCAGGGCGTTGCCACAGCGGTTCACGCGCTCGGCCAGCTCGGCGTAGGTGACCTCGCCCGCGGCGCTGCGGATGGCCACCTTGGCCCCGCGCCCCTCGGCGAGGTGCCGGTCGACGAAGGGGACGGCGGCGTTGAAGCCCGGCGCGAACTCCAGGCCGGCCGGCGAGGTGCTGCGGTCCACCGCGAGCTTTCCGAGGTCCATGGGCGATCCACGTCTCCGAGGTGTCGCTGCGTTTGTACCAGAGTGCCGGCGGCCGCCTGCTCCCGTCCCCCTTCCGGGCTGCCTCAGCGGAGTGGCTTCTCGAAGGAGAGGCGCTGCGAGAGGGTGAAGCCGGTCCGCGCCAGGAAGCGGAGCAGGTCGAAGGCGTCCCAGTCGGCCTGGGTCACCACCCGCTCGACCCGCAGCGAGCCCAGGTTCAGGAGCAGCTGGCGCATCAGCGCCCGGCCCACGTTCTTGCGGGCGAAGGCGGGGTGGACGCCCAGGGTGTCCATCACCGCGGTGGGCTCGGTCCGGCCGAAGTCGCCCATGTCCACCCGCGCCATGAGGAAGCCGGCGAACTGCCGGTCCACCTCGGCCACCAGCGACACCCGGACCCCGGACTGGCGCAGCACCTCGACGGCCTTGCGCTGGTAGTACGGGCTGCGATCCCGGCCGGTGATCTTCCGGTCCGCCTGGACGATGGCCGGGAGGTCGGCCTCGACCATGGAGCGCACCGGCACCTGCTCCCAGGCGAACTCCTCGGTCCCCTGCGCCGGCGGCTCCTCGATGAGGTCGCCCACCGGCCGCTCCAGCACCAGCCGGCGCGAGAGGCGCAGGCCGGCGCTGGAGAAGAAGCCGGTGAGCCGGTGCTCGGCCCAGTCGGCCTCGGTGCGCAGCGCGCCCACCCCCCGGTCGGCCAGCACCCCCTCCAGCGCCTGCAGCAGCGCGGTGGCCACGCCCTTCCGGCCGGAGGCCGGATCGACGCCGATGGCGCCGAGCACCCCCACCGGCGCCTTGCCGCCGAACTCGCCGTCGAGCACGTCGGCGAGGAGGAAGCCCTGGAGCCGGCCGCCGGTGGTGGCCGCCAGCCCCACCGTCCCGGTCCGGCCGTCCCCCAGGCCCGCCAGCCGCTTGGCGTAGAAGCCCCGCCGCGATCCGCCGGTGATGGCCTGGTCGATGGCGATGACCGCCTCGAGGTCCCCGGGCACCAGGGCCCGCATGTCGTGCCGGGTGGCCATGGTCAGGAGGCCATCGCCAGCCGGCCCTGGGCGGCCAGCTTCTGGTGACGGAAGGCGCCCCAGAGCGCCGCGCCGATGGCCCCGGCGTAGATGGAGTCGGGGTGGCCCCGCACCTCCATCCGGACCTTGTCGCCGCCCAGCGACTCGCGCAGGGCCGCCACCAGCCCGGTGTCGAGCGCCAGCCCGCCGGTCATCAGCACCGTGCCCTCGGAGACCGAGATGCCCTTGAGCAGGCTGGCGAGCCGGCCGGCCATCGAGAGGTGGATGCCCTTGAGGATGTTGGCGGCGGAGATGCCGCGCGACACCATGTTGATGACGTCGGTCTCGGCCAGCACCGCGCAGATGGAGGAGACCTTCTCCGGCGACTCCCCCTGCTGGCTCAGGCTGCCGATCTCGTCCTGGCCGATGCCCAGGTAGCGGGCGATGTTCTCCAGGAACTGGCCGGACCCGGAGGCGCACTGGCTGGTCATCTTGTAGGCCTGCACCTTGCCCCGGGGGTCGACGCGGATGGCGCGGCCGTGGAGCGCCCCGATGTCCAGCACCCCGCGGGTGGTGGGATCGAGGTGGATGGCCCCCCGGGCGTGGGTGGTCATCGAGTAGAAGTGGCCGGTGGTGAAGGTGAGGTTCTCGCCGTCGCCGGTGCTGGCCACGTAGGCCACGTCCCGCCGATCCAGGCCGGCCTGCTTCAGCAGCGCGTCGTAGGCGTCGGCCGCCAGGCGGTACGGATCGCGCTGCCGGATGCGGTCCACGCTGCGCGCCAGCCAGCGCGGCGCGGCGTCGCCGTGCTCGAAGAGCACCACCTTGACGCAGCCGGTGCCGACGTCGATGCCCGCGGTGAGGGTCGCCATGGCTCTCCTCCTGCTCCTAGTTCTGGACCGCGCGGCGGGCGAACTCCGCGCCGCCCAGCGCCCCGGTGTAGATCGAGTCGGGGTTGATGTTGATGGTGACCTGGCCGTAGTTCTCCCGCACCAGCTTGGTCAGCTCGCGGACCGCCGCCTCGTTCTTGGCGACGCCGCCGGTGAAGGTGAACTGGTCCCGGATGCCGCCCGACCGGGAGATGATGGACATGGCCCGCAGGATGATGGCCCGGTGCAGGCCGGCCAGCACGTCCTCGCGCTTGTCCCCCAGCGCCAGCCGGTCGCGCAGCTCGGCGCCGGCGAAGACGGTGCAGGTGGAGTTGATGCGCAGCGAGCGGGTGGACTTCATCGCCATGGGCCCGAGCTCGTGGAGCCCCATCTGCATCTCGTCGGCGATGTAGCCCAGGTAGCGGCCGCAGCCGGCGGCGCAGCGGTCGTTCATCTGGAAGTTCTCGACGATGCCGTCGGGATCCACCTGGATGGCCTTGGTGTCCTGCCCGCCGATGTCGAGGACGGTGCGGGTGCCGGCGTACATGATGTGGGCGCCCAGGCCGTGGCAGAGGATCTCGGAGCGGATGTGCTCCTTGGGGAAGGGCAGCCGGACCCGGCCGTAGCCGGTGCCGACGACGTAGCTCTCCTCCAGCGGGATGGCCAGCGCCGCCTGGACCCGGTGCGCCACCCCGTTGGCCGCCGGCTGGCCGGCGGCCCCCAGGGTCTTCTCCAGGGCCCGGAGGAACTTCCCCTCCATCGCGCCGCCGGGCGGCCGGTTCTCCACCTCGATGATCGACTTGTCGTAGACGTTGAGCAGCAGGTCGAAGGAGAGCCCCGCCTCCTTGCAGACCGCGTCGCCCAGGGCCATGAAGCGCGAGCCGGCGATGTCGCGGAAGAAGTCGGACTTGCGCTTGGCGCCGGGCGCGAAGATGCCCTCCGACTCCTCGCGGAGCTGCCGGAACACCTCGGCCAGCGCCGCGCGCAGCGGCTTCTCCTGGCCGGCGAAGCGCAGGCCGGAGCTGTGCCGGGTGCTGGTGGCCTCCAGGTCGTCGAGCTGCTCCAGGAACTGGACGTGGCGGAAGCTGCGCTCCAGCTCGGCCAGGAAGGCGTCGACCCGGCCGGAGAGCGCCGCCGTCCCCTCCAGCTCGCGCCGGAAGAGGGTGAAGCGGGCGTCGATGAGCGCCTCCTGCTTGGAGACCGCCGCCGCGGTGTCGTAGTTGGAGCGGGAGTTGGTGATGCCCCGCCCCAGCTGCTTCCCGCCCTCGTCCATCACCACCGCCTTGGTGGTGGTCGAGCCCAGGTCGATGCCGATGAAGCACTTCATGGTGGGCTCCTCGCCTCAGGCGGCCGACGCCACGCGCCGCTTCTGGTCGATCATCTGGAAGTAGCTCTCCAGCCGGTTCTTCACGTTGGCGGCGGAGAAGTAGCGCGGGTCCACCAGGTCGGTCTCGATGAAGGCCCCGGGCTTGCCGGTGCGCTTCTCGATCTCGCGCATCATCATCAGCTGCCCGGCCGAGAAGCTGTTGCAGCTCTTGATGGAGTTGATGAGCAGCCCGTCGGCCTGGTACTCGGTCATGTACTTCTCGAGCAGGTCCACGCGCTGCGGCAGGTTGCGGTTGGTGTAGCAGCCGAGGGCGTACTCGGCGAGCGACTCCAGCGGGTGCTCCGGGTCGTGGCGGAAGCCGAGGTCGTAGGTGCCGCCCACCTTGGTGTAGCTGGAGGCGACCACCACCGCGCCCTCGTCGTAGAACATCTTCCAGAACTCCCGGAAGCTGGTCCAGTTGGGCGGCCCCTCCACCACCAGCCGGTACTTCTGCTCCTTCATGTCGCCCTCGGGCGTGATGGGCCCGAGCCCGCGGCGCATCCGCTCCTCGATCTCGGCGCGCAGCAGCCGGTAGTACTCGGTGGCGTCGGGCGTGCCGCGGAAGGCGGTGAAGATGGGGCCGATGTAGTAGACGCCGCCGAAGTAGGCGTCGATGGGCGAGGGCCTGGCCTTGGCGCTCTCCAGCACCCAGACCAGGTCGTCCTCGGCCCGGGCCGACTCCCGCATGTACTGGCGCAGCCGGTCGATGTCGAACTTCACCCCCGAGACCTTCTCCAGCTTGGGGATGACCTCCTCCTTGAGCTGCTTGACGATGTAGTCCCGCATGTTCTTGGTGACCTGCCCGTCCCCCTGGTAGGGCACGTGCAGCATCACCGTCGGGCACTTGTACTGCTCGCGCACCAGCTCGAACCACTTCATGAAGGTGAAGCAGCCGGTGTAGCTGAGCAGCAGGACGTCGGGCTTCGGCAGCGGCTTGCCGTTGGGCGCGATGTTGCCCTTGGCCATCATCCCCAGGTCCGACTTCACGTAGGTGCAGACGTCCTCGGAGTGGCCGGCCTTCTCCGCCTCCAGGATGTAGTCGCCGGAGAGCTTCCGCATCCCGTTCTGGATGGCGTTGATCTCCGGGAGGTTGTTCAGCAGCCCGAACGTCATGATCAGCTCGTTCAGGTTCCCGGGGACGAAGGTCGCGGCCATCTTGCGGCCGGTCTCGGGCGCGGAGGTGAGCGCGTCGTAGTTGCCCGCGATCATCTCCTTCTGCTTCAGCATCGACGCTTCCTTGACGACCTCGGCTGCGCTCATGGCGTGCTCCACAGCTTGATGGAATCCGCGAACGTCCCCGCCTGCTCCCGGACCGGCTGCATCTGCGCCGAGTTCTCGGCGTACTTGAACCCGATGTGCGGGACGTCCACCCGGTCGAGCCGGTCCTGGAGCATGGGGCGCTCCAGCAGGGCCGGGTCGCAGAAGCTGGGGGCGGCGAAGATCACGCCCTCGGCGCCGTTCCGGCGCACCGCGTCCACGATGTACTTCCCCTTCACCGCCAGGTCGGGCTGGTACTTGGCGGCGGTCTCCTCGGAGTCGCGCAGGAAGGCGGACGCCAGGTTGGCGAGCGGGTTGCCCTCGAGCTTCACGTCGCCGATGAGGAAGCGGTTCACCAGCATGAAGTCGTCGTCGACGATGTAGCAGCCGGCCATCTCGATGGCCTTGATGAGGCCGAGGGGCGGCTGCTCGCAGAAGACCCCGTTCAGCACGATGCGGGTGTTGTCGCGCGCCTGCCGCTTCTCGGCGCGGGCCGCCGCCAGCCAGTCGCGGAGCAGCTGGGTGTGCTCCTCCACCGGCAGCACCAGGCCGGCCCGCATCAGCAGGTACACGTCGGAGGAGGGCGCCTGCCAGGGCTCGGCGGCGCGGTAGGCGTAGACCTCGCGCACCACCCGGCGGTTCTCGTTGTAGGCGGCGATGGAGTCGCGCAGGGCCTCGTCGGTGATCTCGACCCCGCCGAGCTTCGCCAGCCCCTCGCGCAGCTCCTCCATCTCCTGGATCCAGAAGCCGTCGGCCATCCCCGGCGTGAAGTTCTGCGGCACGTCCAGGTAGCGGACGTAGACCTTGGGGAAGAGCAGCTTCCAGATGCCGGAGAGGTTGCGGATGACGTCGCAGAGGGACGGGAAGAGGAAGCCGTCCACGAAGTCGAGCCGCCCGGTGATGCCCAGCTCCAGGGTGGAGCGCGGGATGCGGCAGATGTAGCTCTGGTAGTAGGCGTCGCCGTGGATCACCTCCAGGGTCTCGCCGGCGCCCATGATCCCGAGCGGCAGCATCCCGGCGGCGTGGAGCAGCTCGCGCGGCGCGTAGACCGGCATGAAGCCGACCACCTTGCGGCCGGGCCGGGCCTCCTTCCAGCGCCGGGCGGCGGTGAAGTCGAGGTCGTCGAACAGCTCCTGGCAGCGCGCGATGATCGGCGCGGTGGGGCTCGAGGCGGGGGCGGGTGCGGCGCACATGATCAGCGGTCCTCCCAGACGGGCGCGCGCTTCTCCAGGAAGGCGGTGAGCCCTTCGACGGCGTCCCGGGTCTTCATGAGCCGGGCCAGGTACAGCTCCTCGACGCCCGCCAGCTTCTCCCGCACCCGGGCCCGGAGGTCGCGGCGCGACGCCTCCACCGCCAGGCGCAGCGAGGCGGCGGAGCGCTGCGCCAGGTGGCCGTCGAACCAGGCCAGCGCCGCCGCCTCCGGGTCGTCGGCCACCTCGTTCACCAGGCCGAGGCGGTGGGCCTCGCGCCCGTCGATGGAGCGGCCGGACCAGAGCAGGTCGTCGGCGGCCCCCTGCCCCACCCGCTCCGGGAGCAGGCAGGAGGCGGCCGGGGCGAAGACCCCGAGCAGGATCTCGGGCTGGCCCATCTTCGCGTCGGGCGCCGCGAAGATCAGGTGGCCGGCCGCGGCCACCTCCAGCCCTCCGCCCAGGCACTGGCCGCGGATCGCCACCAGGATGGGCAGGGGGAAGTCCACCATCCGCAGCACCAGGGCGTGGAGCGACCGCAGCATGGCGGCGCAGCGCTCCGGCAGGTGCTCCTGGACGCTGGCGCCGAAGCTGAAGTGGGGCCCCTCGTGCTCCAGGAGCACCCCGCGCAGCGCCGGGGCGCCCGGCGCCTCCCGCCCGGCCTCGGCCAGGGCCGCGTCCAGCGCCGCGATCATCTCGGCGTCGACGATGTTGGCCTTGGGCCGCGCCAGCCGGAGCCGGAGCAGCCGGCCGCCGCGGTCGCGCGAGACCTGGAGGCAGCCGGCCATCAGCGCCCCTCCCGCCGGCCTTTGGCGCCGGGGAGCAGGCTCTCGGTGAGCTCCACGCTCCAGGGGGTGCCCTGGGCCAGCGCCTGCCGCAGCCCGACGAAGTCGGCCTCGCGGTCCTCCCGGGTGCCCTCGTTGAAGGCCCGGAAGCCGGTGCGGGCCTCGGTCATCATGTTGAGCGCCAGCCAGGCCCGGCTGTCCTCCTTGTTGGCGTCCCAGGCGTGGAGCTTGGGCTTGCGCAGCTCCTCGAGGGTCTTGGTGGTGCAGTCGGGGAAGGTGAGCAGGAGCTTGGCGCAGAGCGCCTCCACCCGCTCGTCGAGGAGGGAGAGGTCCACCGTGCCCCTCTTCAGGACGGCCTTGCCCTCCTCCAGCGCCGCGCCGGTCCTGGGCTCGCCGTGCACGAACCGGCCGTACTCGTCGAAGAGCCGGTCGGTGACCACCAGCGGGTTGGCGACGAACTTCCCGTCGACCTTCAGGCCCGGCACCACGTCGGTGATCATCCCCTCCCGGTAGGCCCGGTGGGCCGACCAGGGCTCGCAGAGCACGCAGGCCTCCATGGCCCGCTCGTTCCCGACGATCAGCGGCAGGAAGTCGGTGGCGCCGCCGATGGGGGCGGAGCCGTGCTTGGGGCCGGCCTGGCCGAAGCGGGCCAGGTCCTGGGCGATGGTGAAGTCGCAGGCCATGCCGATCTCCTGCCCGCCGCCGATGCGCATGCCGTTCACCCGGCAGATCACCGGCTTGTCGCAGCCCAGGATGGCGCTGACCATGTCGTTGAAGAGCCGCATGTACTGCCGGTACTCCTGCGGGTTCCCGGCGTAGTACTCGGCGTACTCCTTGGTGTTGCCGCCGGTGCAGAAGGCCTTGTCGCCGGCGCCGGTGAAGACCACGCTGGCCACGTCGCGGGAGTTGGAGGCGGCCCGGAAGGCCAGGATCACGTCCTTGACCATCTGGGTGGTGTAGGAGTTGAACTGGGCCGGGTTGTTGAGGACGATCCAGGCGTTGGACAGGCCGGGCGCCGGCGTGCCGTCGGGCCGCCGCGCCGGGCGCTTCTCGAAGATCACCCCGGGCGGCCCGGCCGCCGGCTTCCCGCCGGGGAGGAGGTCGTGGTCCTTCAGGGGGCCGGCGGCGGACTTCTGCGGGTCGGACATGTCGTTCTCCGGGCCTCGGTCAGGGGACGAGGACGGCGCGGCGCGTGAGCTTCCGCGCGTGCACCTCCTCGAAGACGCGGTTGATGTCGGCGAGCGGGCGGCGCTCGACGAAGGGCGCCAGCACCACCTTGCCGTCCAGCACCAGGT
>JAJZTO010000345.1 GCA_021848865.1 Myxococcales bacterium | reverse complement strand
CCCTCCCGCGCCGCCGCGGACCGCTCCGCCGCGGGCGGTCCCCCGAGCGGTCCCCCGAGCGGTCCCCCAGGCGGCTCCCCGGGCGGCCCGCCGGGGCGGACGCGGGTCGGCTCGGAGGCGGCCGCCGGGGCCGCCGCCTCGGGCCAGAGCTCTCGCATCAGCGGGCGCAGGTCCAGGTCCTCGGGCTCGCGCGCCAGGCGGAGGCGCAGCGCCGAGAGGGCCGCGAGCAGCTCGTCGGCGCTGGCGACGCGGCGCTCCCGGTCGCGGGCCAGCGCGGAGAGCACCGCCGCGTCGAGCGCGGGTGGGACCGCCTCGTTCCACTCGGAGGGCGGCGGAACCGGCTCGGACGCCAGCAGCGCCTGGAGCGTCGCCGCCTCCGACTCGCGGGCGAAGAGGCGGCGGCCGGCGCAGAGCTCCCAGAGCAGCACCCCGAGCGCGAACAGGTCGGCCCGGCCGTCCACCGGCTCCCCGCGGGCCTGCTCCGGGGCCATGTAGGAGAGCTTCCCCTTCACCGTCCCCGGGGCGGTGCGCTCGGCCGCGCCCAGGACCCGGGCGATGCCGAAGTCGGCCAGCTTCACCTCGCCCTCGAAGGAGACCAGCACGTTCTGCGGGGAGACGTCCCGGTGGACGATCCCCAGGGCGACCCCGCCGTCGGAGAGCCGGTGGGCGTAGGCCAGGGCCCGGGCCACCTCGGCGGCCAGGTGGACCGCCCGGGCCAGCCCCAGCCTCCGCCCGGTCTCGCGGCAGCGGTCGGTCAGCTGCCGGAGCGTCCGGCCCCGCACCAGCTCCATGGCCAGGTAGGGGCGCCCGCCCACCTCGTCGAACTCGAAGACCTGGACCACGTTGGCGTGGCCCAGCCGCGAGGCCAGCCGGGCCTCCTGCACGAAGAGCCGGGCCAGCTCCGGCTCGGCCGCCAGGTCGGCGCGGATGAGCTTCAGCGCCACCTCCTTGGCGAAACCCCCGGGGCCGGTGAACTCGGCGCGCCACACCTCGGCCATGCCGCCGGAGGCCAGCGGCTCGAGGAGCCGGTACTTGCCGAAGGTCTTCACCGGGAGCGGATTCTAGCCGCGCCGATGCTCTCCGTGAAATTCGCGGCCGGCCCGCCGGAGGCCCCGGCGGCGGACCGGCGCGGGCGCCGCCTCCGCACGCCGGGCGGGGCGGCGGCGCCGGAGCCCGCGTGCTACAACCCGCACCGTGACCGCCTCGCTCCTCGTCCTGGCCCTGCTCGCCGCCCCTTCCCCCACCGGCCCCTCCGCTCCCGCCGGGCCCGCCGGCGGCCGCGCGGTGGTCCTCGGCGCCCTGCAGGCCGAGTTGGCGCGCTCCGCCGCGCGGCTCCGCCTCGACGGCTACGACGCCCCGTACTTCATCGCCTTCCAGGTGAAGGAGCTGCGCACCGACACCGTGGCGGCCCGCTCCGGCGCGCTCGTCGAGGACGAGAGCCGCCGGAACCGCCGGGCGGCGGTGGACCTCCGGGTCGGCTCCTACGACCTCGACTCGTCGGGACGGGACGACGGCGTCCATTTCGTGGGGCAGGACGGGCGGACCTGGTTCGCCTCGCGGGAGGCCCCGCTGGACGACGACCCGGCCGCCCTGCGCAACGCCCTCTGGCTGCTGGCCGACGAGAAGTACAAGGAGGCCCTGGCCGCCTGGTTCAAGAAGAAGTCGCGCGCCGTCTACCGGGCCGAGGAGCCGGACCGGGCCCCGAGCTTCAGCCGCGAGGATCCCCAGCGCCACGCCGATCCGGCCACGCCCTTCGCCTTCGACCGCGGCCGGTGGCGCGACGAGGTGAAGCGGCTCTCGGCGGCCTTCCGCTCCCACCCCGCCGTGCTCGACGCCTCGGTCCGCGTCGGCGCCGACCGGACGGTGCGCTGGCTGGTGGACACCGAGGGCACGGCCCTGGTGACCGAGCAGACGCTCTACGGCCTGCACCTCCAGGCCGTGGCCCGGGCGGTCGACGGGCAGCTGCTGGAGGGGAGCCGCGACTGGTACGCCCGCACCGAGGCCGGGCTGCCCGCCGGGGAGCGGCTCCGGCGGGAGCAGGAGGCGCTCTGCGCCGAGCTGGAGGCGCTGCGCACCGCGCCGGTGGTGGACCCGTCCAGCGGCCCGGCCCTGCTCGCCCCCGAGGCCACCGGCGTCCTCTTCCACGAGGCGGTGGGCCACCGCCTGGAGGGGGACCGCCAGGACGACGACAAGGAGGGGCAGACCTTCAAGGGGCAGGTGGGCCGCCGGGTGCTGCCGGCGTTCCTCACCGTGACCGACGATCCCACCGTGGCACGCGCCGGCGGCGTGGACCTGAACGGCGCCTACGGCTGGGACGACCAGGGGGTGCCGGCGCGGCGCACCGTGCTGGTCGAGGACGGCGTGCTCCGCGGCTACCTCCTGTCGCGCCGCCCGGTGAAGCCCTTCACCCGCTCCAACGGCCACGGCCGGGCGCAGGGGGTGCAGGCGCCGGTGGCGCGCATGGGGAACCTGCTGGTGGAGTCGAGGCGGACCTTCCCGCTCGCGCAGCTGCGCCGGATGCTGCGCGAGGAGGCGCGGCGCCAGGGGAAGCCCCACGCCTACGTCATCCGCGACATCACCGGGGGCAACACCAACACCGCCTCCTTCGGCTACCAGGCCTTCAAGGGCACGCCGCGGCTGGTGACCCGCCTGGACGTGGCCACCGGCCGCGAGGAGCTGGTCCGGGGCGTCGAGCTGGTGGGGACGCCCCTCTCCAGCGTGAACCGGCTGCTCGCCACCTCGGCCGAGACCGCGGTCTTCAACGGCTTCTGCGGCGCCGAGAGCGGCTACGTCCCGGTCTCGACGGTCGCCCCCTGGGCCCTGGTCTCGGAGGTGGAGCTGCAGCGGGTGGCGCGGGCCCACGAGCGCAGCCCGATCCTGCCGGCGCCGTGGACGGAGGCGCGCTGATGGCCCCCCTCCCCTTCCGGCTGCCGCCGCTGGAGGCGCTGCTGCTGCGGTCCCGCGCCGAGGCCCTCTCGGCGCTGGCCGGCGCCGGATGGCGCCGCTGGGCCACGCCCATCGACCTCGACGCCGAGCGGCGGCGCCTGCTCAACGTCGACCTCACCGAGCCGGAGGTGAGCTGGGCCGACGCGGCCGGCGGCACGCTGGCGGTGGCCCACCTCGAGACCGACCTCGCCGGCCTGGTGGTGCTGCTGGAGGTCACCGCCGCGGTCCCGGTCGCGGCGGCCCGGCTGGCGGAGGCGCTGCTGCCCGGCGCCGGCGAGCCCCGGGTGGGCGGCAACGCGGAGGCGCGCGAGTGGATCTGGGGGCCGGAGGCGGGCCACGCCGCCGCGGTGGGCGGGGAGCCGGTGCGGCTCTGGGTCTGCGCCGAGCGGGCCTACGGCGACCGGCTCTGGGCCGTGGCCAGCGTGGTCCGGCGCGCCGGGGGCGACGGGGAGTCGGACGGCTAGGGCGCGGCGGGGTCGGCGTCCCAGCCGCGCCACAGGACGTAGCGGCGGAACTCGGCCTCGAAGGCGGCCGGCTCCAGGCCGATCGACTCCCGGAAGGCGGCGGCGAAGAAGGCCCCGGAGCCCATGCGCGCCAGCACCTGGCGGATGCGCTCGTCGCCGTAGCGCCGCACCAGGAAGGCGAAGGCCCG
>JAJZTO010000344.1 GCA_021848865.1 Myxococcales bacterium | reverse complement strand
GCAGATCGCCATCGCCCGCTTCAGCCGCACCCTGGCGACGCTGCTGAAGAGCGGCGTCCCGCTCCTCACCTCGATGGACATCGTCCGGAACATCGTCGGCAACACCCGGCTCTCCACGGTGATCGGGGAGGCGCGGACCGCGATCCAGGAGGGCGAGAGCATCGCCGCGCCGCTGAAGCGCTCCGGCGAGTTCCCGCCGCTCGTCTACCACATGGTGGCGATCGGCGAGAAGTCCGGGGAGCTGGAGGAGATGCTGAACAACGTCGCCAACGCCTACGAGGCGCAGGTCGAGACCAAGATCGGCGCCATGACCTCGCTGCTGGAGCCGGTGATGATCGTCTTCATGGGCGCGATCGTCGCCTTCATCGTCTTCTCCATCCTCATGCCCATTCTCCAGATCAACACCCTCGCCGGAGGCTGACATGCGAAGGAACCCGGGGCGCCGCGCGGCGGAGCGCGGCATGACCCTCATCGAGATCATGGTGGTGGTGGTGATCCTCGGCCTGATCGCCGCCGCGGTCACCGTCAACGTCATGGGCGCGCTGGCCGAGTCCAAGATGAAGCAGGCCAAGACCGACCTGCACACCATCGAGAACTGCCTCGACCTCTACAAGCTGGAGAAGGGGCGCTACCCCACCACCGAGGAGGGGCTCCCGGCCCTGGTCGCCGCCGGCAAGTGCAAGAACGTGAAGGATCCCTGGGGCAACGACTACGTCTACCTCTACCCCGGCCAGCTCCACCCCGACTCCTTCGACATCAAGAGCTACGGCGGCGACGGCAAGCCGGGCGGCGACGGCGAGAACGCCGACATCGTGAACCAGTGAGCCCATGCGGCGCCCCGGCCCCGGTGCGAGCGGCTACACGCTCATCGAGCTGGTCATCGTGGTCGCGGTGATCGCGATCCTGGCGGCCGCCGCGGTGCCGGCGCTGGAGGGCGTCACCGGGGCCAACGCCCGCGCCGCCGCCGGCGAGCTGGCCGGGGCGATGCGCTACCTCTACGACACCGCGGCGCTCCGGCGGCAGACCTGCCGGCTGGCGCTGGACCTCGACGCCGGGGAGTGGTGGGCCGAGTGCACGAAGGATCACTTCACCCTCTCCCGGGAGAAGTCCACCGCGGCGCGCCGCGAGGAGGAGGACGACGACCTGGCCGACCGCTTCCCGGACGAGGCCGACGCCGAGCGGCGGCGCCTGCTGGCCAAGGCGAAGTTCGGCAGGTTCGACGACCGGCTGGCCCGCAAGCGCTCGCTGCCCGGCTCGGTCCGCTTTGACCAGGTCTGGACCGAGCACCAGCGCGAGCCCTTCTCCAAGGGCATGGCCTACCTCTACTTCTTCCCGCAGGGGCGGGGCGAGGCGGCCCGCGTGCCGGTGCGCGACGGGAGCACCGAGTACACCGTGCTGATGCAGCCCTTCACCGGGCGGGCCCAAGTGGTGGTCGGGCTCGCCGAGGTGCCGCGGCCGTGAGCGGGCCGGGGCGACGGCGGGGCTTCACGCTCCTCGAGGTGCTGGTGGCGATGGCGCTGCTGGCCGGCGCCCTGGCCGCCACCTCGGAGCTGGCCGGCGCGGCGCTGCGGAACCACGAGTACGCCCGCGAGCTGGACACCGCGGTGCTGCTGGCGCGCGGCCAGATGGCCTTCCTGCAGCAGCGCTTCGAGGACTCCGGCTTCAAGGACTCCGACGAGGAGGACGCCGGCGACTTCGCCGACGCCGGCCACCCCGAGGTGCGCTGGAAGGTCCAGGTCCTGCGCCCGGCGTCCGACCTCTCGGCCGACGACCTGCTGTCGCGGCTGGCCGGCCAGGCGGGCGCCAAGGACGGCAAGGACCTGGTGGGGCGGCTGCTGGGGCAGGCGGCCCCCGCCTCCGGATCGGGCCCCACCACCACCGCCGCCGGGCCGGCGGTGGCGCTGATCTCCAACCTGCTCCAGGCCCAGGTCCGCCTGTTCGGCGAGACCCTGAAGCGCTCCGTCCGCGAGGTCCGGCTCACGGTGAGCTGGGCGTCGGGCCGGGGGACCCGGGGCTTCACCGTGACCACCCACCTGGTGGTGCTGAACCCCCGCGCCCCGGGCGGCGCCCGCGGCGACTCGCCGGACGTCCCGGCCACCCTGGCGGCGGCGGGCGCGGCCCAGGCAACGGGCGCGGCGGCGCAGGCGGCCGGCCTCATCCCGCAGCCGCAGGCGCAGGGCCAGGTCCAGGCCGGAGGAACGAAGAGGTGAGCCGCCGCGGCTTCACGCTCGTCGAGGTCCTCATCGCCGCGGCCATCACCGCGATGGTCGGGGCGATGGTGGCCGGCGCCTTCTCGCGCGCCGCCGCGGCCCGCGACCTGGCCGAGGAGCAGGAGGAGCGCTTCGGCGGGGCGCGCCAGGCGCTGGGCCGGATGGCCCACGAGCTCACCGAGGCCTTCCTCTCCGATCACTACGACCGCAAGCGGTACCGCGACCGGCCCACCGTCTTCGTCGGCAAGGACCGGGGAGACCACGACTCGCTGCTCTTCGCCACCATGACCCACGCGCGCCTGGTCCGCGACGCCAAGGAGTCGGACCAGGCGGTGGTGGAGTACTCGGTGGAGCGCGACCCGTCCCTGCCGGGCGAGGAGGCGCTCTGGCGGCGGGAGAAGCCGCGCATCGACGACCAGCCGGAGCGCGGCGGCACCCGGGCGGTGGTGCTGCAGCACGTGAAGGCCTTCGACGCCGAGTACTGGGACTGGAAGCGGCAGGAGTGGGTGCGGGAGTGGGACACCACCCGGGCCGAGCGCCGCGACTTCCTGCCCACCCTGGTCCGGCTGCGCGTCACCCTGCAGATGCCCGGCGGCGGCGAGGGCCGCTTCGAGACCGAGGCGCGCATCGCCATCATCCGTCCCCTGGACTTCTAGGCCATGACCGGCACGCGAGACCGAGCGGCGGCGAGGAGGCGCGGGCGGCGCGGGGTGGCGCTGCTGCTGGCGGTCACCTCCATCGCGGTCGTCACCGCGCTGACGGTGGACCTCGCCTACAACACCCGGGTCTCGGTGCAGCTGGCCGCCAACGCCCGCGACGAGCTCAAGGCCGCCTGGCTGGCGAAGAGCGCGGTGAACATGGCGCGGCTGGTGCTGCACTTCCAGCAGACCATCGACGTGGCCATGGGGACGGCCAGCGCGGCGGTCGCCGGCGCGAGCCCGGGCGCCAGCCTGGCCGGAATGTCGCTCTCGGTGCGGCTCTGGGAGCTGGTGCCGGTGAGCTCCCAGTCGCTGGCCTTCGTCGGCGGCGGGGCCGCCTCCGCCGACGACGCCGCCTTCCCCGCCTTCGGCGGCTTCGACGGGAGCTTCGAGGCCAAGGTCGAGGACGAGGACCGGAAGATCAACGTCCGCCAGCTCGACGGCGTCCGTCCCTTCCCGGGGGTGCAGGCGGCCCGCCTGATGGAGCTCATCCGCGACCCGCGCTGGGACTTCCTCTTCGACCGCGACGACGCCAACGGGATGCGGGTCTCGCGCACCGACCTGCTCGCCGCCCTGAAGGACTGGATCGACATCGACGAGACCAACTCGGTCTACACCGGCGCCGCCTTCCAGCCCTTCGACAACGGCTACGGCGACGAGAACGCGCTCTACGACCGGCTCGAAGCTCCCG
>JAJZTO010000343.1 GCA_021848865.1 Myxococcales bacterium | reverse complement strand
GAAGACCGTACCAGCGGAGGTCCAGCCGGAGGAGGCTGGACCGGAGCGAGCGGGGGGGTCGGGGGGGCGTCATCCCCCCGCCTCGAAGTTCCTCGCCCGGCTGGAGCTGGTCGGCTCCGGCATGGCCTTCGGCCTGATGGCGGTGCTCGCCCGGCGGCTCTCCCGGGGCGGCGCCGGCTTCACCGCCGGCCACCTGTCGGTGATCCGCTTCGTGGTCGGGGCCCTGGTGTCGCTGCTGGTGTTCCGGCTGCGGCCGGGCACCTACCGGCCGCGGAACTACCGGCTCCTGGTCTCGCGCGGCCTCTCCGGCGGGGCGGTGGTGGTCCTGTACTTCTGGGCCCTGGCGCGCATCCCCGCCGCCGAGGCCGGGATGATCTACAACCTCTTCCCGGTCATCGCCGTCGGGATGTCGGTCTTCACCTTCGGCGAGCGCCCCACCGTGCACCTGCTCGCCGGCCTGGCCGCGGCCACCCTGGGCGTCGGGCTGGTGCTCGGGAACGGGAGCCTCTCGCTCGGGCTCGGCCTGGGGGAGGGCGCGGCCCTCGCCGCCGCGGTCTTCGCCGCCGCCAGCGCCAACGTCATCCGCGGGATGCGCGGCACCGACAACGCCGCCACCATCTTCTTCTGGTTCTGCCTCGCCGGCCTGCCGGTGGTCGCCCCCTTCGCGCTGGGCCGCTGGCCCTCCGATCCGGGGGCGTGGGCGGAGGCGGTGGCGATGGGGCTCTCGGCCTTCGCCGCCCAGCTGCTCATGACCGAGGCCTACGGGGCGCTCTCGGTGCCGGAGGCGGCGGCCTGGCTGCAGCTCACCCCCATCACCCAGGCGCTGCTCGCCTGGCCGCTGCTCGGCGAGCGGGCCAGCGCCGCCAGCCTCGTCGGCGTGACGGTCGGCGTGGCCGGCGTCGCCTGGGCCACGGTCCTGGGCCAGCGCCGGCCGGCGCCGGTCCCGGGCGACCCCCCGCCGTAGGGTGTCGACTCAGGGTCACTCCGGCCCCATCCGGGGCCCATGACCTCCCGGACAGGGCGGCGGGAACGGGGTAAGAATGAGGGGCCCGCGGGGGGCGGTTCGTTGCCGCCGCGGTCCACTTCACCAGGAGGCAACGTATGCGCAGGGTTCTCGCGTTGGCGGCCGTGCTGGCGGCGACAGGCGCCTGGGCGGCCGACCCCGTCAAGTCGACCGAGTCGGCCCTCAAGGGCAAGGGGGCGTACGGCTCCGCCGGCTGCGGCCTCGGCTCCATGGTGTTCGGGGCGCAGGAAGGCCCGGTCCAGATCCTGGCGGCGACCACCAACAACATCATCATCCCGCAGACGTTCGCCATCACCACCGGCACCTCCAACTGCGGCAAGAGCGTCTTCGCGATGAACGGCACCAAGGTCTTCATCGAGGCGAACCGGGAGGCGCTCGCCAAGGACGCCGCCCGCGGCTCCGGCGAGACGCTGATCACCCTCTCCTTCATCGCCCAGTGCAAGGACACGAAGGCGGTGAGCGCGACCCTGCAGCGGAACTACACCGCGATCTTCCCGGCGGCCGACGCGCCGGCGGAGCAGGTGCGCGACAACGTCATCCGGACGCTGCAGGGCGACCGGTCACTCGGCTGCAACCTGGGCTAGGGAGGACGACATGAGAACCATCCTCGCGCTCGTCGCCCTGCTCGCCGCCGGGAACGCCTCCGCCGCCGCCTACGGCAGCGCCGGCTGCGGCCTCGGCTCGATGGCCTTCGGGAGCCAGCCGGGCGGGATCCAGATCCTCGCCGCCACCACCAACGGCACCTCCTGGAACCAGACCTTCGGCATCACCTCCGGCACCTCCAACTGCGGCAAGACCGCCTTCGCGCTGCAGGGCACCAAGGTCTTCATCGAGGGCAACAAGGACGCCCTCGCCAAGGACGCCGCCCGCGGCTCCGGCGAGACCATCGTGGCGCTGCGCAACATCGCCTCCTGCCAGGCCCCGGCCGAGCAGGTGGGCAGCGCGCTGCAGCAGAACTTCGGGAAGCTCTTCCCCAAGGCCGACGCCCCGCTGGAGCAGGTGCGGGACAACGTCATCCAGCTCCTGCAGTCGGACAAGACGCTGGCCTGCACGCTCGGCTAGGCCGGGCGGCGAAGGCTCGCGGCGAGAAGGGGGCCCGGATCGGGCCCCCTTCTGCTATTCCTGGGGGACTCCGTATGCTGGCGCTGGCGATCGCTCTCGCGGTGACGGCCGCGCCCCTCCCGCCGGCCCTCTCCCCGGCCGGGACCGGGGAGAGGGAGACGACGTCCGCCGCGGCCGCGACCGATCCCTACCTGGCCCGGCTTCTCGCCGCCGCCCGCGCCGGCCGCCTCGGCGAGGACCGCTGGTGGCTGCGGCTCGGCCACTGGCACCGGGGGCTCCTGGGCGGCTGGGAGGCCGAGCCGGACGGGCCGGACTTCTACCTCTCCCCGCGCGGCAGGACCGACCCGCAGGCCGAGCTGGAGGCGACGCTCGCCGGCTTCTTCGCCCCGGAGGAGAAGGACCCGAAGGTCCAGCACCCGCAGTGCCGCTTCCCGGCCCGGCTGGCCTTCGCGGTGAAGCGGCTCGGGCTCGACCCCTCGCGCCTGCCGCGGCGGGAGTGCCCGAAGCTCGCCGAGTGGTGGGAGCGCACCCGGGCCCAGGCGGTGACCCTGGTCTTCTCCAGCTACTACATGAACAACCCGGCGTCGGCCTTCGGCCACACCTTCCTGCGGCTCGACCGGCGGCTCTTCGCCGGCCCCGGGGAGAAGCTCGAGCTCATCGACCTCGGGGTCGACTACGCCGCCACGCCCGACACCAGCAACGCCCTGCTCTACGCGTTCAAGGGGCTGGCCGGCCTGTTCCGCGGCGACTTCAGCGCCAAGCCCTACTTCTACAAGGTGCGGGAGTACGCCGACTTCGAGTCGCGCGACCTGTGGGAGTACGAGCTCGCCCTCCCGCCCGAGGCGGTGGCGATGCTGGTGGCCCACGTCTGGGAGCTGGGCTCCACCTGGTTCCGCTACTTCTACCTGACCGAGAACTGCAGCTACGAGGTCCTGGCGGCGCTGGAGGCGGCCGACCCGTCGCTCGACCTCCTCGACCACGTCGGGAAGATCACCATCCCGGCCGACACCGTGAAGGCCCTGTTCCGCAACCCGGGGCTGGTGAAGGCGGTGCACTACCGGCCGTCGGCGCGCACCGTGCTGGAGCGGCGGGTGGAGGGGCTGCGGCCCGGGGAGCTCGAGGCCGTGCTGGCGCTGGGCGACGACCCGCGGGCGCCGCTGCCGGCCGGCCTCGACGACGGGGGGCGGGCGCGGGTGCTCGACGCCGCCCTGGACCTGGTGGACGTCCGGGCCGGCAAGGCGATCATCCGCGGCGACGCCGCGGCGCTGGCGCGGCGCCAGGCGCTGCTCGAGCGGCGCAGCGCCGTGCCGGTGCCCAGCCCGCCGCTGGACGTCCCGCCGCCGCCGGGCGGCGGGCCGGAGCACGGCCACGGCTCGGCGCGCGTCGGGCTGGGGGGCGGCGCCTCCCGGCAGGGCGGCGCCTTCGTGGTGCTCGGCTGGGGGCGGGCGCAGCACGAACTTCCAGAGCCGCCGGACGGCTTCTACCCGGCCACCTAGCTCGAGTTCCTGAAGACCCGGC
>JAJZTO010000342.1 GCA_021848865.1 Myxococcales bacterium | reverse complement strand
GTGCTCTCCTGGTCGTCGGCCGGCGCGCGCGGGTTCAAGGGCTCGCGCAAGTCCACGCCGTTCGCCGCCCAGGTGGCGGCGGGCGACGCCGCCGCCAAGGCCATGGAGCACGGCCTGAAGACCGTCACGGTGCAGGTGAGCGGTCCGGGCGCCGGGCGCGAGTCCGCGCTGCGGGCGCTCTCGGCCGCGGGCCTGAAGATCACGTTGATCCGCGACGTCACCCCCATCCCGCACAACGGCTGCCGGCCGCCGAAGCGCCGCCGCGTCTAGTCCAAGGAGATCGACACGTGGCTCGTTACACCGACAGCGTCTGCCGGCTCTGCCGCCGCGAGAACCTCAAGATGTACCTGAAGGGTGATCGCTGCTACACGGACAAGTGCGCCATCGAGCGCCGGCCCTATCCTCCCGGCCAGCACGGCCAGGGGCGCACCAAGTTCTCGGAGTACGGCGTCCAGCTCCGCGAGAAGCAGAAGGTGAAGCGCATGTACGGCCTGCTCGAGGCCGACTTCCGCCACGCCTTCAAGAACGCCGCCGCCGGCAAGGGCAAGACCGGCGAGAACCTGCTCCAGGCCCTGGAGCTGCGCCTCGACAACGTCGTCTTCCGGCTGGGCTTCGCCGACACCCGGAACGAGGGGCGGCAGCTGGTGCGGCACGGCCACTTCAAGGTGAACGGACGGAAGGTGGACATCCCGTCCTTCCGCCTGCGCACCGGCGACGTGGTCGAGCTCAAGGACCGCTCCCGCAAGGTGGTGCGCATCAGCGAGGCGCTGGAGGCGGTGGACCGCCGCGGCGTCCCGCAGTGGCTGGAGCTGGACAAGGCCGGCTTCAAGGGCACCGTGAAGACCTCGCCGGCGCGCGAGGACATCACCATGCCCATCCAGGAACAGCTCATCGTCGAGCTCTACTCGAAGTAGCGGGCATCGGACTCGGACAACCCACGGACGGCCGCGCGTCCCACGGTGCCCCGCTCCGCTCGGCTGGCGGCGGCGGGGAGGGGACGGCGGCCCAGGAGACAGCCATGGCAGACGCCATCGTGACGAAGAACTGGCGCGACCTCATCAAGCCCCGCGGGCTGGTGGTCGATCCGGACAGCCTCACCAACACCTACGGCAAGTTCATCGCCGAGCCGCTGGAGCGCGGCTTCGGCATCACCCTCGGCAACTCGCTGCGCCGGGTCCTGCTCTCCAGCCTGCAGGGCGCCGCCATCACCTCGGTGAAGGTCGAGGGGGTGGAGCACGAGTTCATGACCATCCCCGAGGTGGCCGAGGACGTCACCGACATCATCCTCAACCTCAAGGAAGTGCTGCTCCAGATCCACACCAACGAGGTGAAGACCCTCCGCATCGAGGCCGAGGGTCCCCGCGAGGTGAAGGCCGGCGACATCATCGGCGACGGCCAGGTGGAGATCCTGAACCCCGGGCAGCACCTCTTCACCATCAGCGAGGGCGGCCGGGTGCGCATGGAGCTCTCCGCCCGGCGCGGCCGCGGCTACGTCCCCGCGGAGCGCAACAAGGTGGCGGGCCAGCCCATCGGCACCATCCCCATCGACGCGCTCTTCAGCCCCATCCGCAAGGTGAACTACCAGGTCACCAACGCGCGCGTCGGGCAGCAGACCGACTACGACCGGCTGGGCCTCGAGGTCTGGACCGACGGCTCGGTCGCCCCGGCCGACGCCGTCGCCTACGCCGCCAAGATCGTCAAGGAGCAGCTGTCGATCTTCATCAACTTCGACGAGACCGAGGAGCCGGCCGAGGAGATCAAGCCGGTGGAGGAGGCCAAGCTCAACGAGAACCTCTTCCGCTCGGTGGACGAGCTCGAGCTGTCGGTGCGCAGCGCCAACTGCCTCCAGAACGCCAACATCAAGACCATCGGCGACCTGGTGCAGAAGACCGAGGCCGAGATGCTGAAGACCAAGAACTTCGGCCGGAAGTCGCTCAAGGAGATCAAGGAGATCCTGGCGGAGATGGGGCTCTCCCTGGGCGTGAAGCTGGAGAACTGGCCGCCCAAGAGCGCGCCGCCGGCCCCGAAGCCGTAGCCGGCTCGACCCGAACGGAGACCTACCCATGAAGCATCGCATCGCGGGCCGGCGGCTCGACCGGACCACCGAGCACCGCACGGCCATGTTCCGCAACATGGTCAGCTCGCTGCTCCGGCACGAGCGCATCCAGACCACCACGCCCAAGGCCAAGGAGCTGAAGCGGATCGCCGACAAGGTGATCACCCTGGGCAAGAAGGGCACCTCCCACGCGCGCCGGCTGGCCCACCGCCAGGTCCGCGACGTCGAGGTGCTGAACAAGCTCTTCGACACCCTCGGGCCCCGCTTCGCGGCGCGCCCCGGCGGCTACACCCGCATCATCAAGCTGGGGCGGCGGCAGGGCGACAACGCCGAGGTGGCGGTGATCGAGCTGGTCGAGAAGACCCCCGCCGAGGCCCCGAAGGACGAGGGCAAGGGCGCCAAGGGCGAGGCCAAGGCCGAGCCGAAGGCGGCGAAGAAGACCGAGGCGGCCAAGAAGACCGAGTCGGAGAAGAAGCCCAAGGCGGAGAAGAAGCCCAAGGCCGAGAAGACGGCAACCAAGAAGAAGTAGGGCGGGGCTCGTCCCCCGCCGCCGCAAAGGAGATTCCGATGGCAGTCGTTCTCCGGCTCTCGCGGGCCGGCACGCACAAGGCGCCGTTCTACCACGTGGTGGCCACCGACTCGCGCAAGCCGCGCGACGGCGCCTACCTCGAGGACGTCGGCATCTACGACCCGACCCGCCGGCCCGAGCTGATCCAGCTGAAGGGCGACCGGATCGAGTACTGGCTGAAGAAGGGCGCCCGCCCCAGCGAGACCGTCGCCGAGGTGCTGCGCAAGGCCCAGAAGGCCGCCAAGCCGGCCGAGGCCAAGAAGTAGGGGAGTCCCCGGTGCGCGACCTGGTCCTCTGGCTGGCACGACAGCTCGTCGAGGACCGGGAGGCCGTCCGGGTCGAGGCCATCGAGCGCGAGCGCTCCACGGTCTTCGAGCTGTCGGTGGCCCCGGACGACCTGGGGCGCGTCATCGGCCGCGGCGGCCGGACCGCCAAGGCCTTCCGCACCGTCCTCGACGCCGCCGCGCGCCGCGAGGGCCAGCGGGCGGTGCTCGACATCCTCGACTGATCCGTGGCCTGGCTCCGCATCGGCAAGGTGGTGCGGCCCCTGGGCCTCCAGGGCTTCCTGGGGGTGGCGGGCCGGGAGGATGGGACGGAGGGCCTGCGCCGCGTCCGGCTCCGCCGGCCGGGCGCCGAGCCGGAGGAGCTGGCGGTGCTGGAGGACCGGCCGCAGGGGCGGCTGTGGGCGGTGCGGGTGGCCGGCGTGGCCGACCGGACCGCGGCCGAGGGATGGGTGGGGGCCGAGGTGCTGGCGGAGCGCGGCGACCTCGGTGATGCTGGGCCGGGGCGGCACCTCTGGGCCGACCTGGAGGGGCTGCCGGTGGTGACGGCGGCCGGAGCGCCGGTCGGGCGGGTGACCGGGCTCGCGCCCACGGGCGCGGTGGACGTGCTGGTGGTGACGGGCGAGGCCGGGGAGGTGCTGATCCCCCTCGCGCCGTACGTGGTGGTGGAGGCGGACCGGGTGGTGGTGGATCCGCCGGAAGGGCTCCTGGAG
>JAJZTO010000341.1 GCA_021848865.1 Myxococcales bacterium | reverse complement strand
CTCCACGTCGTGGGCGTCGTCGCGCGGCCCGGCGGCGGGATCGGTGACGACGGAGCGGTGGACCAGGCGGGGGACGATGGCGGCCTCCGGGGAGGCCGCCATCATAGCCCCGGCCGCCGCCCCCCGTCGGCCCGGACGGGGCGCGCCTCAGCCGCAGCGGAAGCGGCCCACCAGCGGCACGTGGTCGGAGAGCCCCTGGAAGGCGCTGCGCCGGTCGCCGTAGCGGGCGGTGCCGTCCAGGTCCACGAAGGAGACGCCGTTGCCGTGGAAGATGTGGTCGAGGTGCATCCGCAGCCGCACGAAGCCGGCGGTGGGCCAGGCCCCGGGATCGTCCGGGTCCACCAGCCCCTGGCGCTCCAGCGCGCTCTCGAAGCCCGCCTCCTCGGTGAGGTAGCGGTAGACCGGCGAGCCGGGCGCCGAGTTGAAGTCGCCGCAGACCACGAAGGGCTCGTCGCCGGCCCGCTTGCGCACGAAGGTGGCCAGGGTCCGGGCCTCGTGGAGCTGGTTCGGGCCCCAGCCCATGCGGCGCGGCCGCGACCAGAAGCCGGCCCGGAAGGGCGTGGGCAGCGAGAGGTGGGTGTTGAAGACGTGGAGCCGCGGGACCGCCGCGGTGCGCAGCACCAGGTGGGCGCAGATCCGCGTCTGCTTCACGTCGCGGAACAGCTGGGTCCCGTGGTGGGTGATGCGGTGCGGCTCGTCGACGTTGTGGCCGAGCACCTGCGCCCGGCGCAGGTTCACCAGCACCGCCAGCCCGGTGGTGTAGATCTTGAGGTTCCGCACCCGGTTCACGTGGGCCCGGAAGTAGAAGCCCTGGTACGGCGAGGGGCGGCCGCGGGCGCCGAAGGCCGCCTCCTCCTCGCGCAGGAAGGCGTCGAGCTGCGTCTCCTCCGGCCGCTTCTTCCGCAGCGCCACCCGGGAGCGGAAGGAGATGGTCTCGATCTCCTGGAGGCAGACGACGTCGGCCACCGGGTCGAGGCGGGAGAGGCGGTCGGCGATGCCGCGCTGGGAGCGGCGCGTCGAGGCCAGCCCCTTCAGCGCGTGGCCGAAGTACCGGACGTTGTAGCTGACGATGCGGACGGGAGCCTGGGACACCGGTGCCGATGATACCGCCGCGGCGCCGCGGCCGGGAGCGGCAGGGCGGGGCCGGCCCGCGGCGGCGAGCCGCGGTCAGGCGCCCGGCGGGCGCGGGAGGGGCGGCGGGGGCGGCCGGACGCCGGGCGCGGGGGTCGTCGGCAGCGGCCCGGAGCCGGGGCGGATGACGTTCATCGCCAGCGCCAGCATCGCGCCGACGTCGGCCAGGTTGGCGGGCAGCACCAGGGTGTTGCCGGCCTTGGCCAGCTTGCCGAACTCCCCCATGTACTGCTCGGCCACGCGGAGCTGCACCGCCTCGAAGCCGCCGGGGGCGCCGACGGCCTCGGCCACCTTGCGCAGCCCCTCGGCGGTGGCGCCGGCCACCGCCAGGATGGCCTCGGCCTGCCCCTCGGCCTCGTTGATCTGCTGCTGCCGCTTCGCCTCCGAGGACTTGATGACCTCCTGCTTGCGCCCCTCGGCGTTGTTGATGACCGCGTCGCGCTCGCCCTCGGAGGCCAGCACCACCGCCCGCTTCTCCCGCTCGGCCCGCATCTGCTTCTCCATCGCGGCCAGCACGTCCTTCGGCGGGGTGATGTTCTTGATCTCGTAGCGCAGCACCTTCACGCCCCAGGGGCCGGTGGCCTTGTCCAGCTCGGAGATCACCATCGAGTTGATGTAGCCCCGCTCCTCGAAGGTGCGGTCCAGGTCGATCTTGCCGATCTCGCTGCGCAGGGCGGTCTGGGCCAGCTGGGTGATCCCGAAGTAGTAGTCGGCGATCCCGTAGCTGGCCCGCTGCGCGTCCAGCACCTTGAGGTAGAGGATGCCGTCCACCGCCACCTGGACGTTGTCCTTGGTGATGCAGATCTGCTCGGGGATGTCGACCGCCTGCTCCTTGAGCGTGTGGCGGTAGCGGATGACGTCGATGAAGGGCAGCAGGACGTGGAAGCCGGCCTCCAGGACGGCGTTGAACTTCCCCAGCCGCTCGACCACGAAGGCGGCCTGCTGCGGGACCACGGTGGCGGTCTTCACCACCACGATGACGGCCAGGACGGCGACGACGATGGCGATGAGCAGGGCGGCGTTCACGGTGGGTCCTTTCGTCCGACGTTCACTCGGGCCGGAGGAGGAGCGTCAGCCCCTCGACCCGGACCACGCGGCAGCGCCGCCCGCGCCCGAGCGGCTGGCTGCCGTCGGCGCGCGCCTCCCAGGGGGTGCCGCGCAGCTCGGCGCGCCCCGTCCCCCCGGCCGGGATGTCGTCGAGCGGCGTGGCCACCTCGCCCACCAGCTCCGACCGCAGGCCCGGCGCGCCGAGGCTGCCCCGCAGGCGCTTGCGCAGCACCGCCAGCAGCGAGACCGAGAGGACGACGAAGAGGCCCCACTGGAACCAGCCGGGCCCGCCGGCCTCCAGCGCCACCAGCACGCCGACCACCAGGGCGCCGACGCCGAAGAAGAGGGCGAAGAGCCCCCCCGGCGCCGCCAGCTCGACGACCAGCAGCGCCACGCCCATCAGGATCCAGGCCCACCAGGACATGCCCGTCCCTCCGCGGCGGATGCTAGCACCCCCGCCGGCGCCGCGGGCGCTAGAGGCGGACCCGGATCTCGTACCGGCGGTTCTTCGCCTTCTTCGCCGGCGTGTCGTCGGGCTTCACCAGCGGCCGTTCGGCGCCGGCGCCCACGGCGACGATCTCGTCGGCCGCCACGCCCTTCTTCTCCAGCTCGCGCTTGATGGCCTCGGCGCGCTTCAGCGACAGCTCCTTGTTGTGGGCGGCCGAGCCGCTGGTGTCGGTGTGGCCCGAGACCTCGAACTTGAAGTTCTTCACGCCGGAGGCCGCGAGCTTCTTCTTCGCGTCCACCAGGGCGTTGGCGAGCCGCCGGGCCTTGGCGTCGCAGCCCTTCTCCAGCTGATCGGAGTCGGTCTTGAAGGAGCACTGGTTCTTCCGGCTCTCCGCCAGCAGCTTCTTGTTCACCTGCTTCTCCACGGCGGAGGTGGCGCCCTTCCCGACCACCTTCTTCCCGATGTCCCAGGCCGACTGGGCGGAGGCGGGGAGCGCAACGGCGACGGCGAGCGCGGCGACGAGGGTCTTCATGGACGCTCCGTGAATGGGTTCGCGGCCCAGCATACCCCGCGCCGCCCTCCCGGGAACTCCCCGGCTGGGTGCCGCCGCGGGCCACGGCTATGATGCGCCGATGGCCCGGCCGGCCGCCACCGCCTGGGGATACCGGACGCGCGACGTGGCGCGCCTGCTGGCGGTGCCGCCGGGACGGGTGCGGGCCTGGTCGCGGCTCGGGTTCGCCGACCCGGTCCGGGGCCCGCGCGGCGCGCTGCTCTTCTCCTTCCCGGACCTGGTGCTGCTGCGCTCGGCCCGGGAGCTCCAGGCGGCGCGCATCCCGCCCCGCCGGATCCGGCGGGCCCTCCGGGCGCTACGGGCCCAACTCCCGGCCGGCCGCCCGCTCGCCTCGGTGCGCATCGCCGCCGACGGCGACCGCCTGGTGGTGCGCGACGGCCCGGCCGCCTGGCGCCCGGAGTCGGGCCAGGCGCTCTTCGCGTTCGCCGTGGCC
>JAJZTO010000012.1 GCA_021848865.1 Myxococcales bacterium | reverse complement strand
TTCGGCAGGGGGTCCCCATCACGCTGATCGGCGGCACGGGCACGTACGGGGGCGGAGTCGTCGAGATCCGGGCGCTCTCCGTGTATTGGGCGGTCGAGCCCGGCGCGGCCTCGGTGACGGCGCCCTCGGGCGGGTGGGACTTCGTCCCGACCGCGAAAGCCGCCGCGCCCGCCGGGGCGGCCTTCTCGACCGTGCTCTCGCGCTCCCTCGCGCGCTCGGCGAACGCCCTGACCGTGGGGCGTCCGCGCGGCGCCTGCCAGAAGTGGTTCTCGGCGTACCGCAACGTCCCGCCCACAGACGGCGCGGGCGGCTACGGCATTCTCGGTCGCTACAAGGTGCCGGTCGGACCGCGCGTGTCCGGGCTCTCGTTCAACGCGCTCGCCAAGAGCAACTTCGCGGGCGGCTCCATCCAAGTTCGGGTGGTCGGCGTCGGCTACGCCGTCCAAGTCGCGAACCTCACGACCGGCTATGCGTGGCGGATGGGCACGATCTCGATCCCGGCCGGGCCAGCGCGCGAGGTCGAGGTCGTCGTCGAGTCAACCGCGAACAACAACTCCGTCGCCTCGTTCGCGCTATGGGAGGAGCAGCCTGCGCAGGCGGATCTGTGCCCCGCCGGAGAATCCCTCCCGGTCGCGATGCCTGCCCTGCCGTCCGCCGGCAGCGGGTCGCCGATCATCGCCTCCGACCTGACGACCATGATCGACGCCCTCCGCTACCTCGCGCACGAACGCGCGCGGCAGCTTGTGAGCGATTGCCGCTCGGTCGGCGTCGGGATCCCGAGCTACGGGAACAATACCGACACCATCGACGGCACCGATCCGAACCATGTGCTCGGAGCGCGCTACTTCCGGCCAACCGGGAACGGCTCGCGCAGGCTCCTCCAAACCGTCGCACAGGGCTTGCGCGTCGGGTATACGCCGACGAGCGCGGGCGTATTCCTCAGCGCGAACGGCGGGTTCGGGACGACGCAGTACGTCCCCGTTTCTTCCGCGAACTTCCCCGCCGTGACGTGGACCGCTCTCAACCCGTTCACCTGGCTCTCGACAACGCAAAACCTCGTCCTCGGCTCGATGACTGTGGGCCAGCAGCTTGGCACCTACGACGCCGGGGTCGTGTGCGAGGAGGTCGCCTGATGCCTCTTCTTCGCTACGACAGGCTCGCTGGGGCTCACCCCGAGTGCGTGCCGAGCACCCCCATCTTCGAGGAGACCATCGGACCATGACCTTTCCGCCTCCTGGGCCGCAGACGCGGCTTCGCGCACCCTCGGCGGCCATCGTGGGCGCTGCCGGTTCAGTCCTCACGGTCGCCGATCACGTCTACACCGCCCCGGCCGACCCGGTCGACGCGGCCCACTTCCTC
Organism: Myxococcales bacterium; assembly: GCA_021848865.1. Taxonomy (GTDB): domain Bacteria; phylum Myxococcota; class Myxococcia; order Myxococcales; family Anaeromyxobacteraceae; genus JACRMN01. The sequence goes on along the minus strand of JAJZTO010000012.1, from coordinate 18,003 downwards.
GTCGGCGATGTCGTCGAGGCGCGCTCCGATGACCTCGGGACGCTGCGCGGGACCGCGACGGTCGTGGCGGTCGCCGGCAGCGTGATCACCCTGTCGGCGTGGCCCGGAATGGTGCTTCCCGGCGACGTCCTCCTCCTGGCGCCCCGCTCCGCGCAGCCCGTGTCGCTCCGGGCGCTCCGCTCCTTCTTCGCGGAGGATTCCGCGGCGCCCTCGACGCCCGGCGCCGACCGCACGCAAAGGCCCGCCTGATGCCCCCCGTCCAGCCCGGGCCGGCAGGCGGCTTTCCCGGGAGCCAAGTGGGCATGGGTTGCACTCCGCCCGCAGCGCCGCCGGAAGCCGCCGATCCGGCGGCGGTTTCCGGCGCGCCCGCGTCAATGGGCGGCGCGAGCGCCACGGGCCCGCAGAGCGGGCGCAGTGGGGCCGCCCCGGGAACTCCGTCGAGGTGCCCATGAGTCCGTACCCCTGGATCAAGGTCGCAACCGACCTGCCCGACCACCCCAAGGCTGCCGCGCTCGCGCGCCGCCTCGGCGACCCCCGCGCGTGGTCCTACGTCGTGGCGCTGTGGCTCTACGCTGCCCGCTACTACCCAAGCGGCGCGCTGCCGGACGACCCGGACGTGCGCGCCGCGCTGGAAGCCGCCGCGCGCTGGAACGGTGAACCGGGCGCGCTGGCCGAAGCGCTGATCGAGGCCCGGGTGCTGGAGCGGCGGAGGCGCCGCCTCGTCGTCCACGGGTGGGACGAATGGCAACGGCCGCACATGGACAAGGCCGCCGAAGCGCGGGCGCGTTTGCGGAAGTTCCGCGCTCGAAAGCGGCGGGAGAAACGCGCCAACGCCCCGGATTCACAAGCGATGGGAAACGCGCCCGTACGCGTTTCCGAAGGGGTAAGAGTAGAGGAGAGGAGAGAAGAAGAAGATCCTGCTGGTGCAGCGCCCGCCGGGGCGCGCGACTCGACGCGTCTGCCGGGTACTCCTCCCGAGCCACTGCGCCCCTTGCCCAGCACAGGATCCTCCCCCGCAAGCGCCGATCCGCGCGAGGCGCAGGTCGTCGCGATGTGGAACCAGGCGACGGGGGTCGGGGGCTGCGTCCCGTGCGAGAAGCTGGGCAACCGCCTGACGCGTGAACTCCAGGCGCGCCTCTCGGAGCCCGGGTGGTTCGAGTCGCTCCCCGCCGCCTTCGCATTCCTGACCTCGAACGGTTGGCACCGGGACAACCCGATCCAGATCGCCACCCTCCTTCGCCCCGGCAGGGCGCAGGAGTACGTCGAGCGGGTCGCGGAGCGGCCGCAGCGGGCCGCCGCGGGCGACTGGCGGGCGGCTGCAGCGAAGCGTGCCGCGGAGACCTCGGGCCCGGAGTGGGGGCGCGTCGTGGCCCACCTCCTCAAGCCGGACGGCCAGCCAGACCACGGACCGCACCGCGAGACGTACGAGTGCCGGATCGTGCCGCTGCGCGCAGAGGTGGAAACCGTGCCGGGCGGCGGGCTCATCTGGATCCACCCGCCCGACGAGTACGCCCGGAATTTCTTGGAGGACAACCCCGAGTACCTGTCCGCCGTGACCAAGGCCGCGCGCGCCGCCCTCGGAGACGGCTGGACCGTCGAGGTGGTGCCGCCGCAGACCGAGAGGGCGGCCGCGTGAACAACGGGCGCCTCCAGACGATCTTCCGCCGGCCGATGGGGCCGGCATCAACGCAGAGCCGCGCCCACAGGGCGCAGAAAGGCAACGCCATGAAGCAGGACTCGACCGAGCAGAGCACGCCGATCAACAAGGGCCGCGACTGGCAGGCGGAAGTGCTCCGCCGCGCCGCGCCGCCGATGTTGGAGCAGCTGGGGGACTTCTTCGCCCCGCAGAAGGTCTCGAACGCGCCGACGCCGCCCGACGCCGAGGCGGTGGCACCGGGGCCCGCGAAGAAGGGAGGCAAGTAGTCATGGGCGCGATCCCCCTGCGCATCTGGACCGAGGAGGAGATCGAGAAGCTCACCCCCGCGGAGTACGCAGCCGCCGAGGCCGAGCTTCGGGTCGCGAGCCGGCAGGGCCGGATCACCCCCAGGGGGGGGTCGCGGTCGCTCGCCGAGTTGACCGCCGAAGCCCAGCGGAAGGAGCGGCAGGACGCCCCCATCGTCTACGAGAGCGATCTGGAAGCCATGACCTTCGCAGAGCGGGACGCGGTGACGCTCACCGTCCGGCGCGCGGTGAAGGCCGGGAACTTCATCTCCAAGCAGGCCGAGAAGGACGCCGGGAGCCGGAAGCAGATCGAGGACGCCATCAGGGGCGACGCATCGCCCGAGTTCGCCCGCGGCGAGAAGGCCGCGGCACCCGCAAGCGCTTCGCCGAAGGTGATCTTCGAGGCGGACCTCGACCACCTGACCGACCGAACGCTCGCCGAGGTGATGCCCTACGTCACCAGGGCCTACCGGGACGGGCTGATCGTCACCAAGGAGCGCATGGCAGCGAGCCGCACGACCCGCGCCGAGATGGAAGCCGCGGTCCTGGGCGAGTTCGAGTCGAGGAAGGCCGCCCGGTGAACCCTCGGGCGACCCCATCCCGCGAGGCCACCCCCGCCGCCCCCGGTAAGGCCCCTAAGGCTGCCCGGGCGGCGGGGGGTGGGCCCGCCCGGGCGTGCGGCGCCCCGAAGGCGAAGGGCGGCCCGTGCTGTGTTCCCGCACTGGGCGGCTCCGACCCGCCCCGGTGCTTCGTCCACAGCGACGATCCCGCCATCGTCACCAAGCGCGAGGAGGCGCGGCGCCAGGGGGGCGAGCAACGGGCCCGGCAGATGGGGAGGGCGGCCTCTGTCGCGGCCGCCCCCTCCGGGCCTGCCCCCCTCGCGCTGCGGACCCACGCCGACGCTGCGGCGGTCCTCGCGCGCGTGGTCGCCGAGGTCTACGCGGGCTCCCTGGACGCCCGCAGCGCGAACGCGATCACGGCCGCCACCCAGGCCGCCCTCGGAGCGGATCTCCTCGACCCGGCCCCGACCTTTGCGACCGGGCTCTCCGGGTTCATGGTGAAGCGGAGCGAGGAGGGGTTGATCGGGCTGACGGAGGACGGGCGGCAGGTTGCCCTGACCGACGGGCAGGCAGAGCGCGTCGGGAAGTGGATGGTCAAGACGAAGGCGGAGCTTGGGATCAAGATCGTGCGCCGCCCGCCCGCGGACGAGGGAACCGGCCCCGCCCCCGAGGCGAAGGGCGGCGCCTGATCTGGCGCAAGGAGGCTATCCACGGTGATCGCCGTCGGGGGACTCACGTATGGTCCGGGCCATCGGGATCGCGAGCCAGCGGGGAGGGGGCGCGGATGACCAACGAGGGGCGTCAGCGCCGTTCACTTCCCGCAGCCAAGTGGGGGCGGGTTCAACATCGAACCCGGGCCCGGCGGAACCTCGCGCTCCGGCAACAGAATTCGGCACGCGCGCGCCAGGCCGCGCGGCACTTCCCCAGGCCCCGCAGTGCCGGCGCAGTGCCCGGGCCGGAATCGGACCCCCGGGCGCCCCTTCCTCTCCGCCCGGGAGGGCTTGACACTAAGCCACTAGTTATCTAGATTCCTGTCACCACAACGCGGCGAGGCCGCAAACACCGGGAGGGGGAGATGGCGGACAAGGCGATCCAGAGGGCACGGCAGGCGTGGGGCTCGGCGGCGGTCGTGAAGGGCGGCGGCGCCCGGACGCAGGAGGGCGGGGCGCTCCACCTCGCGGCCCACTGCCTCAAGATGGCGAAGGGCGCGGAGCAGGAGGGGGATGCTGCGGGGCGCGCCTTCCACCTGCGCTCCGCCGCGTGGCACCTGACCCGGGCGGCGCGGGAGCCGATGCCGAGCCAGCCCGCCAAGCTGGCGGTGGCGACCTAGGAGGCGAAGATGCACGACCGGATCGTGACGAAGGGGAGGGCTGCGAAGGCGGGCGCGGACCCGATCATCCCGAGCGAATGGGACGACCCGAGGAACCCCGGGGCGGCGGGCTACCTCGCCGCCCTCGCGCCCGCCTTCGTTCGGATGGCCGAGGGGAACACCTCGATCCGCCTCGCCCTGCACTGCGTCGCGCTGGCGGAGTCGGAGGACCGCGCGGGCAACACCTCGGCCGCCGCGTGGTTCCTCCTCATGGCGTCGACGCACCTCAAGGACGCGGCGCTGAACCCGGACGCTCCAACCGCGGGCGCCGTCATGCGCGCGGCGGCGGAGCGCGTGGCGGCCGACGTCCAGCGCGCGCGCGCCAAGCAGGCATCGGCGTAGGAAGGAGGAGGTGCATGGCGAAGCGGAATACGGGGGGGGTGAGGCTGGATCGGGCCGTGGGGAAGCGGTCCGGCCTCGTCAAGCAGGCGTTCTCGATCCGGCCGGATCAGTTGGCGGCCCTGGTCCGCGTGGCGCGCGCGCGCGCCGACGAGGCGGGGCGCGTCCGGCCCGACATGGGGGAAGTCGTGAGGGAGGCACTCGACCTGTGGCTCGCCCGGAACAAGTAGTCGAGTCCTTGACCCTCGGCCGGGCCAGGCGCCGCTGGGACGTCCGCGAGGCGCTGATCGCGGAGGTGCGGGCCGGGTACGGGCCTACCGTGGCGGAACTCACCGAGCGGCTCCTCTCGCACCCGGACCGCTGGGTCGACGGGGACCTCGCGGCAGTGAGGGGCGAGCGGACCGCGAGGTGGGATCCGTGCGCGGGGACGGGGCGCCCTCCCCATCGGCCCCTCCAGCGACAAGCCACCCTCGTCTTTGCAGGGTTGCTCGGGCTGGCGCGCAAGGCCGGGCGGCTCGACGCGAGCGACCATGCCCTGGTGTACGACCTCGCACGCAACGCGCTCGGAGGAGAGTGGGAGGGCGGGGGGGCGTCCCCGGCGAAGGCGCGGCGCGGAGAGGTTACGCGGCTTGCCCTGCGCGACGCGGCGAAGGACGCGATCACTTGCGCGCTCGTCAGCGCCCTCGTGCGCTCCCTGGCACTTCCGAGAAGCGCGCGCCTCGTTCTCGCCGAGTGGAGGTCTTGGCACTTCGGCGATCTTCGAGGCGGGCGCCGCCCGTCCGCGGCCGTCCTGCGAAAGAGGTGGGCCGCCGAGTGGCCCATTTGGGTTTCCAAGGCCGAGGAACTGCTCCGGGGTTGGATCGGTCTCCCGGGGCTGGCGGATCTGGATATTGCGGCGCACGCGAGGCGCTTCGACGCGGTCATAGAGGCTGCCCAGTCGTGGCAGGCCCGCGAGACCGCATGAACCGGCGGGCGCCCTCGGGAGGGCACGATGGGCAGCGTTCACCAGCGGGACGGTCGGTGGCTCGTTGACTACAAGGACGGCGCGGGCCGGAACCGGCAGATCCGAACGAAGTGCCGGACGAAGCTGGAGGCGAAGCGGTTGCTCGCCGAGTTGGAAATCCGGGCGGAGCGGCAGCGCCTCGGGCTGGAGTCTCTGCCCTCCGCTACCACCTTTGGCGCGTTGCTTGACGGTTGGTGGAAGCGCGAGGGGAGCCGGCGGAAGTCGGACTCAAAGCTGGCCCTGCGTGCCGCGCTGGAGAAGCACCTGGGCGAGTTGCGCGATGAAGCGCTGACCCCCGCCAGCGGGCCTGAGTTCGCCGACAAGCTGGATCGCCTCCTCGACGCCCGGGAGGACGCGGGATCGCTCGCGCCCAGGTCGCTGAACCACATCCGTGCCGCGGTCCACCGCGTGTTCGAGTGGGCCAGGGATCCGAAGGTGGCCCTCTGGCAAGGAGAGAACCCGATCCAATGGGTCAAGCGGCGGGCCGTGACGGAGCGGAAATACTACACGCTGCACCGCGACGAGGTGATCCCCTTGCTGGCGGCCCTCCCGGTGCCCTCCCTCGCCCGGCCCTGGCGCTGGGTCGCGGCGGTGTGCATCTACGCGGGCCTCCGTCCCGGCGAGGCGCTCCTCCTGCGGCGGGGTGATGTGGACAGCGAGCGGCGAATCATCACAGTGCGCCATTCGTGGACGGGTTCGACCAAGACGGGTCGCGAGCGCGAGGTCATGCTCGTTCCCGAGTTGTGGCCCTACTTCGAGCAGGCGCAGGGGGCCGCCTCCGCCGTCCCGGGCGACCTGATCTTCCCCGGGGAGGACGGGGAGGGCTGGGGGCAGGACGTCCGAGCCCTCTTGGTGGATCACCTGCGCCGCGCCCTCTCGGCGGCCGGGATCGTGGAGGGCTACAGCCACACCTGCCGACGCTGCAAGGGGAAGGCGAACCGCGGAGGGGAGGGGCAGCCGCCTGCCCATACTTGGAACTACGCGGACGCGACGCAGCGCGAGTGCCCCGCGTGCGGGGACCGACTTTGGATCAAGCCGATCCCACGGCCCCTTCGGTTCTACGACCTGCGGCACACCTTCGCGACCCTGCTCCGCAAAGGCCGCGCGGACCTCGGAGGGGTGCAGCGCGCTCTTGGGCACACCAGCCCCACGATCACGGCCCGCACCTACGACCACAGCGGGATGGAGGACCACCGGGCCGACTTCGAGCGGATCCTGACCTTCGGATCCGCGCCCGACGCGCGCAGCCCCCGCGCAGTGAACCACGATGCCTCCCGTACTCTCGGTGCCATCGGCGTGCATCCGGTAGAATCCGGCCCCGTTGTGATTCCAAGCGCTTGGCGCACAGTGCGCGGATTGCCAAGCGATGCTTCACCGGCAGTATTCCTTCGGGACCAAGGGGTCGCAGGTTCAAATCCTGTCTCCCCGACTCATCGGAGCCCCTGGAATCGGAGGCGAAAGCCTCGGCTCCGGGGGCTTCGTCTTTCGGGCTCTCGGCCGGCTGCATAGAGGTTGCGCTAAATCGCGCCGGCTCGAACGTGAGCGCCCCCTCCATCTCAGCGCGGTAGTCGCTCGCGTCGCTGTGGTCGTAGATGTCGGCGGTGATGTCCGGCGAGGAGTGGCCGAGGCTCCGCTGGACGGCGCCGAGATCGACGCCGGACGAGTTTGCAGCCAAACAGCGCCCTTCGGGGGAGGCAATCGTCAGCCTCGGATAGGCCTAGTTCCCGGGGAAGGGTCACTGCCCAGCGGATGCACCTCGGCGGTGTACCTGCGGCCCGGGGACTACGTCGAGGGCGCGGCGCCCGGCGAGGCGCTGTGCGTCGAGGCGGACGAGGCGGGCGCACCGGTGGTCAAGATCACGGTCGCGGGCGCGCACACCTGCTGCGCGGAAGGCTTGCTCTCCCACAACATGAAGCCGCTGAACCCGTAGCCCGGTCAGCGCCGAGGAAGCGCCTCCACCGTGATCCCCTCGTCGCTGGCCGAGATGATGCGGAGCCGGATGCCCCGGAAGACGATCACCCGTCCCGGCTCGGCGTCGTAGAGCAGATCCGCATCGAAGACCGGGCGCGCCATGGCGTTGGAGTATTCGCGATACCGGAGGCGCAGCACCTTCCCGGCCGGCGCCGGCCCCAGGTAGGTGAGGTCGAACCCCCTGCATGAGGTCTGGCAGGAGAGGCCGGCGTGCCGGGAGCACCACTCCTCGAACTGTTGCGCGTTCAGCGCCGTCAGCGAGCTGTCCACGAACGAGTGCGCGCAATCCTCGTACGCGATGAGCTTGTCTCCGGGAGTCGCCGACAGGATCTTGCCGTCCGCCCAGTTCCGGGTTTCGGAGCGCCGCGTGTAGGTCTCGACGCATCCCATGGACGCCACCGCCGCCAGCAGCATCAGTCGTCGCATGCGGCAAGCCTCCCGCACCCCCAGCGGAAACGCAAGGCGATGGTCGCCTCCGTCTCCTGCGCGGTGCCATGGTGGAGCGTGCTGACCGCCGCCGTCGACACGTCGGGCCTCTCGTCGTTCGCGGGCCGCGGCCTCCTGACGGCCAGCCGGGCCGCCAGGATGGCCGGGAGCTCCGCCTTGCGGAGGATGAAGGCGGAGGCGTCTCGCCGGATCCGGGACCGCAAGGCGATGAAGGTCGCGAGCATCAACAGGGCGCTCGCGACCATCTTCCCCCCGGCCGGGGGCCCGCTGGTGTGGATCCTCCGCGCCTCCAGGGAGCCGATGCCGGTGTCGGCGTTCAGCTACCGGCAGACCTGCCAGGGGATCTCCGTCGAGATCACCCGGGAAAGTGGACGCTCATCCGCGGGGCCTTCGTGGCCACGATGCCGAGCGGCCACACGGGGATCTTCTTCCGGCAGGGCAAGGGGCGGCTCCCCATTGAGGAGGCCTTCACGAGCCGCGTCTCCGACGCCTTCCTGGACTCCGCTCCGGCGATCATGGACCGCGGCCGCCGGGTATTCCTGGAGACCATGGGGCGCCTGCTCGGATGCTGAGCGGGGGTTCGCTGGCGCCCAGGCGCGCGCGGTGCCACTGGATGATGTGAGTCTGACGCTCCTCTGCCGGATTTTCGGCAAGCTATCTCTTGGCGCCCGCCACGGCCGGGGGCGCTCGTGAACGTCGGCGCGGACGAGATCAAGGCGCTGGCGGAGCACCTGCTGCTCGACGACAATTACCTCCGCCACCTGGCCGAACTGGAGATCGAGGAGCGGCGCCAGCGCCGCATCGAGCGGAACCTCCACGACTCCGAGCTGCCCGGCGAGAAGACCCTCGCCACGCTCACCCGGGCGCGCCTGCCGGCCAAGGTCCAGAGGATGCTCCCGACCCTCTGCAATGGCGCCTTCGTGGAGCGCGGCGAGAACGTCCTGGCCTTCGGCCAGCCCGGCCGCGGCAAGACCCACCTCGCCTGCGTTATCGGCCACGAGCTCATCCAGCGCGGGCGGCGGGTCTACTTCACGCCGACCTACGCCCTCGTCCAGCGACTCCTCCAGGCCAAGCGCGACCTCGTCCTCGAGAAGGAACTCACCCGGCTCGATCGCTTCGACGCCGTCATCCTCGACGACATCGGCTACGTCCAGCAGAGCCGCGAGGAAATGGAGGTGCTCTTCACCTTCCTCTCCGATCGCTACGAGCGCCGGAGCGTCATCATCTCCAGCAACCTGGTCATCAAGAAGTGGGACCGGATCTTCAGGGACCCCATGACCACCGCCGCCGCCATCGACCGCTTCATCGCCGTCATCCTGGAGGTCACCGGCACCAGCTACCGCACCGACTAGGCCAAGAAGAGATTTGAACCAGCGACAACTACCGAGAGTGCGGAGTAGTCAACACCAACCGATGGGGAAGTGCAGTTGTCGTCAACGGGGAGAGGTAGTTGACGTCAGGCATCGGAAAGACGCGCAAGGGAAAGAGGACAAAGTTCATGGTACTGGTCGACGGCCAGGGTGTTCCTCTCGGAGTGCACCTTTCAGCTGCGACCCGCGCGGAAAGCTCGCTCGCGCTCGCCAGGCTCGAAGCCCGAGTGACGGAGCGACAGCCCGACAGAATCATCGCGGACCGGGGCTATGACGCCCGCCACCTCTGGGAGGTGATGAAGGCGCGGGGCGTCGACCTCATTGCCCCGCACCTGCGGACCCGTGTGAGCCGCTATCACGACGGCCGCAAGCTGCGCCGGTACCGCCGGCGCTGGATCGTTGAGCGGACCAACGCCTGGCTCTTCAGCTTCCGCCGCCTGGTCGTGCGTTACGAGCGCAAGCTCGAGAACTTCCGGGCCTTCCTCCACCTGGCTTGCTGCCTCATCGCGCTGCGGAAGATCGCTTAGGCGGCGGCGGCCCTCTCGCGCCGGACCGCAGCGCAGCCGCGCCCGCTGCACCGGAACCCCATCGGACTGAGCGGCCCGGTGTACTCGCCCGGGACCAGTACAGGGGCGCTACCAGAGCCAGTTGCTGTCGCCAGATCTGTGCCTGCGAAGCCCCCGTGCGTGGGGAGTCCGCACCAGGACGGTACCGGCTCGGGCCGCGGCGCAGCGAGGACCGCCGCGAGAGGGTCGGCCGCCGCCACGCCTACGAGGTTTTGAAACTGCTTCTAGAGAAGGGCCCGCCCGTCTCCAGAACGTCTCCAAGACCACGGTCGATCCGCGTCGACTGGTGTCCACGAGCGTCAACGACTGGATCGAACCGAACCTGGTGATCTGACTAGCGGAATGGCGGAAGGGCGAGTGCCGTCAGCCGCTTACGTTTCAGACGCCTGCCAGGCTCAAATCCTGTCTCCCCGACTCAGAAGGCCGCGGTGTCACTCGGGAAACCGAGGACACGCGGCCTTCGTCTTTTCCGGAACTCCCTGCGCGAACCACCGGCGCACCAAGCCGCGTGACGGCGGATGGATCGCCGGGATCGCCTTCGGAGCGGCGGGAGCGCTCCCCGGACGGCGATCAGAACCCGTCGGCGGGCAGCGCCATGAGCACCTCGGCGCCGGCCCGCGCCGCCCGCGCGTGATAGGCGGCCTCCGGCAGGAGGCGCGCGAAGAAGAAGCGCGCCGTCGCGAGCTTCGCCTCGTAGAACCGCTCGCCGCTCCCCTTCTTCTGCAGGGCGACGTGGGCCGCGCGCGCCCACCAGTAGCCGAGGGCGCAGTGGCCCACGACGCGCAGGTAGTCGGTCGCCGCGGCGCCCACCTCGTCGGGGTTGCTCATCGCCTTCACGCCGAGCTCCTTGGTGAGCGAGGTGAGCTCCGCGAGGCACCCGCCGAGCGCGTCCAGGAAGGGCGCCATGCCCTCGGTCGCGCGCGCCTCCTCCAGGAACGCCTGGACCATCTTGCCGAAGATCCGGAGCTTCGCGCCGCCGTCGGCGAGGACCTTGCGCCCGAGCAGGTCGAGCGCCTGGATCCCGTTCGTCCCCTCGTAGATCTGGGCGATGCGGGCGTCGCGGACGTACTGCTCCATCCCCCACTCGTTGATGTAGCCGTGCCCGCCCAGCACCTGCTGCGCCAGCGCGGTGCACGCGAAGCCGTTGTCGGAGACGAAGGCCTTCACCACCGGTGTTAGCAGCGCGACGAGGTCCGCCGCCTCCTTGCGCGCGGCCGCGTCGGGGTGGTGGTGCTCCCGGTCGAGCAGGGTGGCGAGCCAGTAGGAGAAGGCGCGGGCGCCCTCGGTGTAGGCCTTCTGCGTGAGCAGCATCCGCCGCACGTCGGGGTGGACGATGATCGGGTCGGCGGGCTGGTCGGGCGCCTTCGGCCCGGTGAGCGACCGTCCCTGGGGCCGCTCCTTCGCGTAGGCGAGCGCGTTCTGGTACGCGACGTCGGCCAGGCGGAGCCCCTGCATCCCGGTGGTGAGCCGGGCGCCGTTCATCATGAGGAACATGGCCGCGAGGCCCTTGTGGGCCTCGCCGAGCAGGAAGCCCCTCGCGTCGTCGAAGGTGAGCACGGCGGTGGAGTTCCCCTTGATGCCCATCTTGTGCTCGAGGCTGCTGCAGACGACGCCGTTGCGCGCACCGACGCCGCCCGCCGCGTCCGGCAGGAACTTGGGCACGATGAAGAGGGAGATGCCCTTCGTCCCCTTCGGCGCGTCCGGGAGGCGCGCCAGCACCAGGTGCACGATGTTCTCGGCGAGGTCGTGCTCGCCGCTGGAGATGAAGATCTTCTCGCCGGTGACCAGGTAGGAGCCGCCGGCCTGCGGCACGGCGCGCGTCCGGAGCAGGCCGAGGTCGGTGCCGCAGTGCGCCTCGGTCAGGCACATGGTGCCGGTCCACTCGCAGTTCGCCAGCTTCGGCAGGTAGGTGCGCTTCTGCTGCTCGGTCCCGTAGGAGCGGATGCAGCTGTAGACGCCGTGCGTGAGGCCCGGGTACATCGAGAAGGCCTGGTTGGCCGACGCCACCATGTCCTCCACCACGATCCCGATCGAGTGGGGGAGCCCCTGGCCGCCGTCCTCGGCGTCGGCGTCGAGCCCGGCCCACCCGCCGTCGCGGAACTGCCGGAACGCGTCGCGGAAGCCGGTGGGCGTCGTCACCGCGCCGTCCTTCAGCTTGCAGCCCTCGCGGTCGCCGACCTGGTTCAGCGGGAAGAGCACCTCGGAGGCGAACTTCCCGGCCGTCTCCAGCAGCTGGTCGAGGGTCTCCCGGTCGATCGCCATGCCGGGCAGCTCGGCGTACCTCCGCTCGACGTCGAGCAACTCGAAGAGGACGAAGCGCATGTCGCGCAGCGGAGCGGCGTAGGAGCCCATGGATGTCCCTCTCGACGGGCGCGCCGGCGCCCACGTGGCCGCGACGGCCGTTGACGCGACGCACCCTAGCATCGTTTCGTGAACGGTGTACATTAAACTCGACCTCCGCCCCGAGGAGCGATGCGACCGTCCCTCTCCCCCGCCGAGATCCAGGCCTTCCGGGCCCGGCTGTGCCGCGTCGCGGAGCGGCTCTTCGCCAAGCGCGGCGTGGACGCCGTCTCGATGCGCCAGCTCGCGGCCGCGCTCGGCTGCAGCGCCACCGCCGCCTACCGGTACTTCCGGGACAAGGAGGAGATCCTGGCCGCGGTCCGCACGGCGGCCTTCGATCGCTTCGCCTCGCGCATGGAGGACGCGGCCGCCGGGGCGAAGGGCGCGCGCGCCCGCGGCCTCGCGCTGGGCGAGGCGCACCTCGACTTCGTGCGGGCCGAGCCGCACGCCTACCGGCTCATGTTCGACCTCACGCAACCCGACGAGTCGCGCTACCCCGAGCTGCAGCGCGCCTCGGCGCGGACCCAGCGCGCCTTGACGCGGTGGGTGGAGGAGCTGCTCGCCGAGAAGGTGGTCCGGGGCGATCCGCTGCTCCTGGCCTGGCTCTTCTGGGCCGCCAGCCACGGGCTCGCCGTCCTCCACCTGGCGGGCAAGTCCCCGCCCGAGCACCCGCTGGTCGACACGCAGCGCGAGATGATGAGGCTGCTGGCGCGGGGGACGCGGAGCCCGCCTCGGCGGCGTCGCGGCGGCCGGTCGTGAACCGCGGGTTCCGGCCCGCCCGGCGCAGGTGACGTCGCGCCTGCGACGCGCGCCCCATCCTCTTCACGCGGCTCGAGGGACGCGAGCCCTCACCGCCCTGCCGAGGGCGGAGGCCTGGGCGCCGCGGGCGCGGCCGGCACCTTCACCCGCGGCGGGATCCGGTCCTCGCAGGGCACCTTGGTCTGGCACAGGCCGCAGCCGGGGACGGGCGTCCCCCAGGGGCCGGCCAGCGTCGCCCTGGTGACGGTCTCGAGGTAGACGTTGCACTTCTCCTTGTCGTGCCCGGCCTCGGTGATGGCGCCCGCCGGGCAGCGGTCGATGCACCGGGTGCAGGAGCCGTCTCCGTAGAAGGCGCAGTGGTCGCGCACCCCGGGCCGCCCCTCCGACGTCGGCGGCAGCGGCAGGGCGGTGACGACGCTCCCCAGCCGGTGGGCGATGCCGCGGATGGTGATGAGCCCGTCGTTGAGGCTGAAGCTGCCGAGGCCGCAGGCGTACGCGGCGTGGCGCTCCGACCAGGTGGAGGCCCGGCCCATGGGCCCCTGGTCCACCCGGCTCCACCCCGGGGCCACCACCGGCGCCACCGCCGCGTGGCCCCGCGCCCTGAGCCAGCCCTGGACGTGGCGCCGCAGCTCGTCGTTGAAGGGCTCGCCGAAGCTGCGGGTCTCCGCCCAGGGCCGGGAGGGGAGCGCCCGCTCCGGCCGGTTGCTGCGCCGGGTGGCCCGGGCGATGGGCAGCACCCAGGAGACCACCGAGACCGCCGAGGGCAGCAGTTCCCGCGGGGTGCCGTGGAAGGGCCCGACCACCTGCTTGTAGAGGTGGAAGATGGGGTCGTCGGCGGCGGCCACGCCCAGCACCGGCGCCTCGAAGTACGGCCGGTCGCTCCCCGGGAAGCGGTTGCCGGCGTGGTCGCGGACGAAGGCCTCCACCTCGGCCCGCAGGTCGTCGATCGTGGTCGCGTCCGGCCCCTTCGCGGTCACAGCCACCCCAGCAACCTCCACCACAGGTAGTCGAGCGGCAGGAGCACGCCCACCGTCAGGGCGAACAGGGCCAGCGACGCCGCCGTCGCCTTGCGCGAGGGCAGATCCACCAGCTGGGACGCCACCACCAGCGGCGGCGACTGGTAGGGCAGGAGGTTCGTGGAGAAGCCGAGCACCTCGGCCATCAGCACGGTGCGCACCGGCAGGCCCGACGCCGTCGCCAGCGGGCCCACCAGCGGCGTCATCACCGCCGGCAGCCCGGGACCGGTGGTGACCAGCGACAGCGCCACGCCCATGGCCGCCAGCGAGGCGAACTTCACGGCCGGGGCGCCGGGCGCCAGCGGGAGCGCCGCCCGCGCGGCGTCGCCCAGCAGGCGGCCCAGCCCGGTGTAGGAGATGACGCTGCCGAGCCCCAGGATCCCGGCCACGAAGAAGAGCGAGCCGAAGTTGACCTCCTGGAGGGCCCGCTTCGGCGCCAGGCGCAACCCGGGCACCAGCACCGGCACCGCCGCCGCCAGGCTCACCCAGGCCGGCGGGAGGTGGTGCAGCGTGTCGGTGGCCCAGAGCGCCAGCGCCGCCACCAGCAGGCCGGCCATGAGCCGCTCCGGCCCGGAGAGCGGCGCCGGTGGCGGGCCGCTCTCCGGCTTGGCCGCCAGCCTGGCCGGGAAGAGCAGGAGCATCACCGCCGCGACCGCCACCGCCTTGAGCGCCCCGAGCACCGGGAAGTGGAGCGCCAGGTACTCGAGGTAGCCGAGCGTCACCCCCTGGCCCTCGGCGGCGCCGGCCAGCACGGCGTTGGGGACGTTGGCGGGGAGGATGGCCATGGCCGGGGCGGTGGTGCCGAAGGCCACCGCCAGCAGGATCCCGGTCCGGCCGTCGCCGGCCTCGCGGAACCCGTAGCGGTCGGCCATCGCCGCCGCCACCGGCATGAGCAGCGCCACCCGGCCCATGGCCGAGGGCAGGAAGAAGGACACGAAGGTGCCGAGCGCCACCGCGCCGGCGATGACCGCCCCGTAGCTCCTCGCCCCCAGGCGCCGGGCGGCCACGTCGGCGATGCGCCCGGCCAGGCCGGTGTGGCGGATGCCCACGCCCATCACCTGCCCCCCGAAGATCAGCCAGAGCGCGCCGGAGGTGAATCCGGAGAAGACCACCGCCGGCGGCGCCAGCCGGAGGAGCAGGGCCGCGGTGAAGAAGCCGAGGGCCACCAGGTACTCGGGCACCCGGGCCGAGGCCCAGAGGGCCACCGCCAGCACCACGAGGACCGCGGCCAGCAGCGTCATGCCGGCGGGTGCTTCCCGGCCTGGGCCAGGACCTGGCGAGCCCGCTCGATGACCGGCCGGTCCACCATGGTCCCGCGGAACGTGAAGGCCGCCGGATCGCCGGGCCGGCGCGCCGAGAGCGCCGCTTCCAGCGCCTCGGCCCACTCCACGTCGGCGGCCGGCGGGCGGAATCCGCGGTTGGCGACCGCGATCTGCTTCGGGTGGATGCAGAGCTTGCCGGCGAAGCCGAAGCGGCGGCCGCGCTCGGCCTCGGCCGCCAGGGTGGCCTCGTCGTCCACCGCGATGCACACCGAGTCGACGGGGGCGCCGATGCCCGCCACCCGCGAGGCCAGGGCGATGCGGGAGCGGGCGTGGGCCAGGGTGTCGCCCTCGTCGGTCATGCCGGTGTCGAGGTGGAAGTCGACCGCCCCGAAGGCCAGCCGCTCCGCCCGCGGCGCCCGGGCCACCTCCAGCGCGTTCCAGAGGCCGGCGGCGGTCTCGACGATGGGGACGATGGGCAGGCTCGAGGGGAGGGCGGCGGCGGCCCGGGCCACGTGCTCGGCGGCGTCGGCCTTGGGCAGCATCACCCCGGCGAGCCGGAGCCGCGAGGCCACCGCCAGGTCCTCCTCGAACCACTCGGTGCCGTAGCCGTTGACGCGCAGGTAGACCGGCACCTCGGTCGGCAGCGAGGCGTCGAGCAGCGCCCGGCAGGCGGCGCGCTTCTCGGAGGGCGCCACCGCGTCCTCCAGGTCCAGGATGACGCGGTCGGCGCCGCTCCGGGCCGCCTTGGCGAAGCGCTCGGGCCGGACGGCCGGCACGAAGAGCCAGGAGCGCGCCGGCCAGGTCAGCGGATCCATGCCTCGGCCTCCATCCCCACCTGGCCCTGGTTCTCGGTGGACCAGAGCCGCACCTGGCCGGGCGCCGCGCCGGGCTCCCCCTCCACCGTGAAGGGCGTGGTGTCCACGGTGGGGCGCAGGCCGCGGAACGTGAAGCGCTCCACGGCGGCGCCGGGTCGCTCGCGCCGCACCAGGTCGAGGAGGAGCGTGGCGATGAGCGGGCCGTGCACCACCAGGCCGGCGTAGCCCTCCTCCTGGGTCACGTAGCGCCGGTCGTAGTGGATGCGGTGGCCGTTGAAGGTCAGGGCCGAGTAGCGGAAGAGCAGCGGATCGGTGGGGACGATCTCGCGGCGCCAGGCCCCGCGCGGCGCCGGCACCGGAGGCGCGGCCGGGGCGCCGGGCCTGGGCGGCTCGCGGTAGACGATGTCCTGCTCCTCCTCCACCGCGAGGCCGGCGGCGCCCGAGACCCGGTGCCGCACGGTGACGAACACCAGCGACCCGGCCCGGCCCGACTTCTCCTCCACCTTCTCCACCGTGGAGGTCATCTCGACCTTCTCGCCCACGCGAAGCGGGCCGGCGAAGCGCAGGCGGCTGCCGGCCCACATGCGCCGCGGCAGCGGCACGGGCGGCAGGAAGCCGCCGCGCCGGGCGTGGCCGTCCGGCCCCAGCTCCGACTGGCGCGCCAGCGGCGGGAACATGCACCAGTGGAAGGAGGGCGGGACCGGATCGCCGTCCCGCGGGAAGGGCTCGTCGCGGTCCAGCGTGGCGTACCAGCCGGCCAGGTGGTTGGGGTTCACCCAGTCCACGCGCTGCTGGCTGCGCCCCACCCACTTCGAGAGATCGAGCTGGTCGCTCACGGGAGTCTCCGCTGTTGACGTCCTGATGTCAGGATGTCATGATGTCCGCATTACTTGACGGTGTCAACCGGAGGCACGTCTTGGGCAAGGCAAAGTACCAGGATATTCGCGAAGGAGTACGGGCACTTTGCGGAGAATTCCCGCCGGAGTACTGGCGCAGCGTCGATGAAAAGCAGGGGTACCCGGAGCAATTCGCCGAGGCGCTCACCAAGGCCGGCTGGCTCGCGGCGCTCATCCCCACCGAGTACGGCGGCGCCGGCCTGGGCCTGACCGAGGCCTCGGTGATCATGGAGGAAATCAACCGTTGCGGCGGCAACTCCGGGTGCGTTCACGGCCAGATGTACAACATGGGGACCGTGCTCCGGCACGGCTCGGAAGAGCAGAAGAAGCGGTACCTGCCGAAGATTGCCAGCGGCGAGCTGCGTCTGCAATCGATGGCGGTCACCGAGCCCACCACCGGCACCGACACCACCCGGCTCAAGACCACCGCCGTCCGCAAGGGCGACAGGTACGTCGTGAACGGCCAGAAGGTCTGGCTCTCCCGCGCCCAGCACTCCGACATGCTGGTGCTGCTGGCGCGCACCACGCCGCTCTCCGAGGTGAAGCGCAAGACCGATGGCATGTCGGTCTTCCTGGTGGACGTGCACCAGGCCCTGAAGTCCGGCCTGACGCTGCGGCCCATCCGCAACATGGTGAACCACGAGACCAACGAGGCCTTCTTCGAGGACCTGCCGGTCCCGGCGGAGAACCTGGTGGGCGAGGAGGGCAGGGGCTTCAAGTACATCCTCGACGGGCTCAACGCCGAGCGGACGCTCATCGCCGCCGAGTGCATCGGCGACGCCCGCTGGTTCGTGGAGAAGGCCGCGGCCTACGCCAAGGAGCGGGTGGTCTTCGACCGGCCCATCGGCCAGAACCAGGGCATCCAGTTCCCCATCGCCCAGTGTCACATCGAGACCGAGGCCGCCGACCTGATGCGCTGGCGGGCCTGCGAGCTCTTCGACCGCCACGAGCCCTGCGGGGCGGAGGCCAACATGGCCAAGTACCTCGCCGCCAAGGCCTCCTGGGAGGCGGCCGACGCCTGCCTCCAGACCCACGGCGGCTTCGGCTTCGCCGCCGAGTACGACGTGGAGCGGAAGTTCCGCGAGACCCGGCTCTACACGGTGGCCCCCATCTCCACCAACCTCATCCTCTCCTTCGTGGGCGAGCACGTGCTCGGCCTGCCGCGGTCGTTCTAGTACGGCCCGGCGAGCGCCATGAACCGGGTCCCACTCCTGGCTTCCACCCGCACGGCGCGCGCGCCGAGGTGGCCCATGGCTTCCTCCGCGCGCGCCTAGGCTCCCGATGCTGCTCCTGGAAGGGCTCACCGTCGTCTCGCTGGAGCAGGCCGTGGCGGCCCCCTTCTAGATCGG
>JAJZTO010000340.1 GCA_021848865.1 Myxococcales bacterium | reverse complement strand
GGGGCGCGCGGCGGCGGGGCCGCGCCGAAGGGATCGGGCGGGCCGGGCGGCGGGGCCGCGCCGAAGGGATCGGGCGGGCCGGGCGGCGCGGCCGCGCCGAAGGGATCGGCCGGCGCCGGGACGTCGGCGGGGACGGGCAGCGGCTCGCCCGAGTCGCCGGGCAGCTCGACCTCGCCGAAGGCGAGGGGCGCGGGCGGAGGCGCCGGGGGCGGCGGGGGCGGGGCGGGCTCGACGGCCATCACGCGGCTGGCCACCGGCGGCGGCGTCGGCCCGGGGACCGGGAGCGGCTCGAACGCGAAGGGCTCGGGCGGCGACGGCGGAGGCGGCGGCGCCAGGACCGGGGCCGGGGCCGCGCGCGGCGCCGGGAGCGGCACGGTGACCAGCGGCGGCGTGAGGGCCGGCGCCTCCGCCGCCGCGGGCCGGCCGAAGCTCACGGTGAGGCCGCGCCCCGGCTCGGACGGCGGCGGCGCGGCGGCCCCCGCGGCGAAGGGCGTGGTGAAGCGAATGGTCTCGCCCCCGAGCGCGTCCGGCACCGCCGTCGCACCGGGCGCCGGCGGCGGCGCGGCCGCCGGGGACGGGGCGGGCGCGACCGGCAGCGGCACGGCCGCCGGGGGCGCCGCGGCTGGCGGCTTCACCGGGAAGGCGTTCTGGCACTTGGGGCAGCGGACGTTGAGTCCCGCCGCCGGGAGGCGCCGGTCGTCGATGTTGTAGGACGCCTGGCAGCTCGGACAGGTGATGCGCATGAGATTCCTTGGAGTTTTTCGAGCCTAGCATCCGTTCCTCCGGGGCGGCAACCACCGGGGGGCCCGCTCCCGCCCGGCCACGGCGCGTGGTAAGCGTGGGCCATGTCCGGCTCCGCGTCGCCGCTGCTCGAGCGCATGCGCGAGTGGTCCTTCGCGCTGGCCGGGCGCGACGCGCGGGCCAGGCTGGAGCGGCTGCGCACCCCGGCCAACGAGTACGGCGTCGATCCCTACGGCTTCGACCTCGACTACGCCGTGGGTGCGCTGGCCCCGTTCCTCTGGCTCTACCGGAAGTACTTCCGGGTGCAGGTGCACGGCATCGGCTCGGTCCCGACCCAGGGCCGGATGCTGCTCGTCGCCAACCACTCCGGGCAGCTCCCGCTCGACGCCGCCATGCTGGGCGTGGCGCTGCTGGTGGAGCTGGACCCGCCCCGCGCCGCCCGCGCCCTGGTGGAGAAGTGGGTCCCGACGCTCCCCTTCGTGTCCGCCTTCTACGCGCGGCTGGGGCAGGTGGTGGGGACGCCCGAGAACTGCCGCCGGCTGCTCCAGGCCGGCGAGGCGCTGATGGTCTTCCCCGAGGGGGTGCGCGGCCTCAACAAGCCCTGGAGCGAGCGCTACCGGCTGCGGGAGTTCGGGCACGGCTTCCTGCGCCTGGCGCTGGAGTGCGACGCCCCGGTGATCCCGGTGGGCGTGGTCGGCGCCGAGGAGCAGGCGCCCCGCCTCCTCAACCTGGCGCCGCTCGCGAAGCTGCTCTCCATGCCGGCCTTCCCCATCACCCCCACCATCCTGCCCTTCCCGCTCCCGACCCGGTACCACCTCTGGTTCGGCGAGCCGATGCGCTTCACCGGCGCGCCCGACGACGAGGACCCGGTGCTGGAGGAGAAGGCGGCGTCGGTGAGGGCCGCCGTCCAGGCGCTGGTGGACCGGGGGCTGCGCGAGCGGCCCGGCGTCTTCCGCTGAAGGCCATGGCCCGCCCGCCCGACCCCGACGCCTTCCCCGGCCTGCCCGGGACGGTCTGCGTCACCGGCATCGCCGGCAACCTCGGCAAGCAGCTGGCGCGGCTGCTCCACGGCGAGACCCGCCTGGTCGGCATCGACCGGCGCCCCTTCCACGAGGCGCCGCGCGACCTGGAGCACCACACCCTCGACGTCCGCAAGAACAAGGTGGAGGAGGTCTTCCGCCGGGCGCGCCCCGAGGCGCTCATCCACCTGGGCATCATGCACGACCCGCGGATGCCCCGCTCCGAGGCCCACAGCTTCAACGTGGTGGGCACCCACAAGATCCTGGACATCTGCGCCCGCCACGGCGTGCGCAAGGTGGTGGTGCTCTCCTCGGCCAACGTCTACGGCCCGCACCCCGACAACTCCAACTTCCTCCCGGAGGAGGCGCCGCTGATGGCGGCGGCCCGTCAGCCCGACGTCGCCGACCTGGTGGAGCTGGACATCTACGCCCAGTCCTTCGTCTGGCGCCACCCGGAGATCGAGACGGTGATCCTCCGGCCGGTCCACATCGTCGGCCCCACGGTGCGCAACGCCCCCTCCAACTACCTGCGGCTCCTCCGCCCGCTCACGGTGATGGGCTTCGACCCCATGGTGCAGCTCATCCACGTGGACGACGTCTGCCGCGCCCTGGCGCTGGCGCTCCGGCCGGGACCGCGCGGCGTCTACAACGTCGTCGGGCCGGGCGAGGTGCCGCTCTCGGCGGTGCTGCGGGAGCTGGGGCGCCGCCCGGTGCCGGTGCCCGCCTTCCTGCTGCGGCGCCTGCTGCGCCAGGCCTTCGAGTCCCGCCTCACCGGCTTCCCCCCGGGGGAGCTGGACCACATCCAGTACCTCTGCGCCGTGGACGGCTCGCGGGCGATCCGAGACCTGGGCTGGGCGCCGCGCCACACGCTGCGCCAGACCATCCGCAGCGTCCTGGCGCCGGCCTGACGGGCGCCCCGGCGCACCCTGCCCCCTTCGGGCGGCCCTCCGAATGGGATGAAGGGGCCGCGCCCCCGCGTTATCGTGGCGCCATGCGGGGCACCCTCCTCCTCCTCGCCCTCCTCTCCGCCGCCCCGGCCCGGGCCCAGGCCTTCGCGTCCACCGGCGAGGTGCGCCTCGCCGCCAGCGGGCGCGGGGCCAGCGCCGCCTTCGACGCCACCCGCGTCGTCGGGCCCGCGGTGAACCTGGCGCGGACCGCCGATGGGACCTGGTCCGGCGACCTCCACGGCCGGAGCGTGGCGCTGGAGGTGACCGACCGGCGCATCAGCGCGCCGAACGTCGAGCTCTTCGTCGAGACGGCCGGACGCGCCACCACGGTCCGCGGCAACCTCTTCGGCCGCCGCTACAGCCTGGAGTACGGGCCGGGGAAGCTCGCCGGCCGGGCCGGGGCCTGCTCCGTGGATCTGAAGCGGACCAAGCAGGGGAACCTCGCCGGGACCACCGGCTGCAACGGCCCGCGCCGGCTGCCCACCGTGACCCGCACCTTCGTGAAGCTGCTGGGCCAGGCGCGCGACCCCGCCCCGCCCTACCCGCAGTTCGTCCTGGCGCTCCTGGCGGTCCTTCCCTGATGAAGGACCGGCTGGTCCGCGGCCTGCTCCCCGGCGCCGGGGCCCGCGTGGTGTTCGCGCGCGTCGGCGACACCGCCCGCATGAGCCGGGTGCTGCACGGCCTCTACCCGACCGCGGCCCACCTCTTCGCCGAGGGGCTGGCGGCCGGGCTGCTGCTCGCCGCCCTGCAGAAGGACCGCGCCCGGGTGAACCTCCAGGTCCAGTCGGACGGGCCGGTGGGCGGGATCTTCGTGGACGCGCGGCCCGACGGCGAGGTGCGGGGCTACGTGCGGGGCGCCTCGGTCCACTTCCCCGGCGACCCGAGGCTCGGGGCGCGCGCCGCGCTGGGCGGCGCCGGCACCCTCTCGGTGATCCGCGACCAGG
>JAJZTO010000339.1 GCA_021848865.1 Myxococcales bacterium | reverse complement strand
GCCGGCCCGCCGGGCGCGGCCCGCCCTGGGCCACGGTCGCCTTCGCCGTCCTGGTGCTGGTGATGATCGGCAGCGGCGTCGTCAGCTCGCTCCTCGGCCCGCGGCGCCCCGGCCGGCGCGGCCCCTGGAGTGGCTGGGGCGGCGGGGGCTGGGGCGGCGGGCTCGGCGGAGGGCTGGGAGGAGGGCTCGGCGGCGGGTTCGGGGGCGGGGGAGGCTGGAGCGGCGGCGGCGGAGGGTTCTCGGGCGGCGGCGCCAGCGGCGGCTGGTGAGGGAGGCTCCATGATCGAGCGCTTCTTCGGCGAGGCGGCACGGGACCGGATCGAGGCGGCGGTGCGCGCCGCCGAGGCCCGGACCGCCGGCCAGGTGGTGGCGGTGGTGGTGGGGCGCTCCGACGACTACCCCGAGGCGGCGCTGCGCGGCGCGCTCTGGCTGGCCGCCCTGGCCGGGGCGGCGGCCCTGGTGGTGGACCACTGGGTCGCGCTGTCGCTCCGCGAGCTGGCGGGCGTGGAGCTCCTCGGCGGCCTGCTCGGGGCCCTGGCCGGCCGCTACGGACCGCCGCGCCGGGTGCTGGCCGGCGGGCCGCGCATGGCGGCGGCGGTCCGCGACCGGGCGCTGCGCGCCTTCCTGGAGCACGACCTGCACCACACCTCCGGCGGCACCGGCGTCCTGATCTTCGCGTCGCTCTTCGAGCACCGGGCGATGGTGCTGGGCGATCACGGCATCCACGCGCGGGTGGGCGACGACGCCTGGCGCGAGGCGGTGGAGCTGCTGGTGGCGGGGATGCGCCGCGGCGACCCGGCCGGCGGCTTCGAGTCGGCCATCGGGTCGGTGGGGGCGCGGCTGGCGGAGCACTTCCCCCGCACCCCGGGCGGCCCCGGCAACGAGCTGCCCGACGCGCTGGAGGTGGAGCGGGAGTAGCCCGCGGGCCCCGCGCCGGACGGCTTGACGCCCCCTCCGCTATGGCGGATACAGGGTCGCACCGGGGAGGGAGGGACGATGGCCAAGGCCAGGCGCGCGCAGGGAGCGAAGGGAGCCGCGGTGGCGGCGGAGGCGGCGCCGTCGGCGGACCTGGCGCCGGTGGTGGGCGGCAACCTCCGGCGCCTGCGGGTGAAGCGCGGGCTCTCGCTGGAGAAGCTCTCCCGGCTCTCGGGCGTCTCCCGCGCCATGCTCGGCCAGGTGGAGCTGGGCCAGAGCGCGCCGACCATCAACGTCCTGTGGAAGATCTCCACCGCCCTGGGCGTCCCCTTCTCGGCCCTCATCGGCTCCAAGGCCGCCGGCGGGGTGACCGTGCTGCGCAGCGAGCAGGCCAAGGTGCTCTCCAGCCACGACGGGCGCTACCGCTCCCGCGCGCTCTTCCCCTTCGACGAGCCGCGCCGGGTGGAGTTCTACGAGCTGCGGATGGACCCGCGCTCCGAGGAGCGCGCCGAGGCCCACGCCCCCGGGACCACCGAGAACCTGGTGGTGGCCGCCGGCGCGGTGGAGATCGAGGTGGAAGGGGTCCGCCACCAGCTCCGCACCGGGGACGCCATGGTCTTCGAGGCCGACTCGCCCCACGCCTACCGCAACAGCGGCGAGGGCGAGGCGGTGATGTTCCTGGTGATGGTCTACGCCGAGAGCGTGGGCTAGCCGGCCGCTCCTTTGACGCGATCGCCCGCCGGCCGTAGATTGATCGGCGGGCGCGACGTCGGTCCGCGGCGCGCGCCGGGGGGGGCGAGCGCGTGGCTGAGGACCGCCTCATCGGGGAGATCATCGTGCAGCGCGGCGTCGCCAGCCGCGCCGCGGTGGAGGAGGCGTCGGTCGCGGCCCGGGCGGCCGGCGAGCGGCTCTGCAGCCGGCTGCTCTCGTCGGGCGTCTGCGACGAGCGCGCCCTGGTCGGCGCGCTGGGCACCCACCTCGGGCTGCCGGCCATCGACCTCTCCCACAGCGTCGTGGACCTGGCGTCCCTGGAGCACGTCCCGCGGGGCGTCGCCGAGGCCGACCTCATCCTCCCGCTCTCCACCGAGGGGGACCGCATCCACCTGGCGGTGGACTCCCCCTCCCGCGCCGCCCAGGTGGTCGCCGAGGTGCGCTTCGTCACCGGGCGCGAGGTCTCGACCTACGTGGCGGTGCTGGGCTCGCTGCAGGAGGCCATCACCCAGGCCTACGACGCCCGCGACCGCGGCGAGGCCACCTGGCGCGGCGCCGCCGCCGGCCCGGGGCTGGGCCGCCTGGAGATCGTCCTCCCCGACGCGGAGCCGGTCGTGCTGGGCGAGGAGGACGTGGAGCTGCTCCCCGTGGACGCGCCCGAGGAGGAGATCGAGATCGTGGACGCGGCCGCCGAGGCGGAGGTGGTGGCCTCGGTGCGCGTCCTGCCCGGACCGGCGCGGGTGCTGGTGGTGGACGACGAGCCCGCCATCCGGCTGCTGGTGCAGCGGGCCCTGCAGGCCAAGGGCTACACCGTGGAGACGGCGGCCGACGGCCAGGAGGCCCTCGACAAGGTGAAGGCCCAGCCGCCCGACCTCCTCCTGCTCGACGCCATGCTGCCGCGGGTCCACGGCTTCGAGGTGGCGCGCAAGGTGCGCTCCGATCCCGCCAGCCGCCACGTGCCCATCGTCGTCATGACCGCGGTCTACCGGGGCTGGCGCTTCGCCCAGGACGCCCGCGAGAACTACGGCGCCGAGGACTACGTCGAGAAGCCCTTCCGCGTGGACGAGCTGCTCCACCGGCTGGAGCGGGTCCTCGAGACCACGGCGCTGCGCGACGAGGGCGGGCGCCAGGCGGCCCAGCCGGCGCTGGCGAAGGGGCGCGAGCGGCTGGCGGCCGGCGACGCGGCCGGGGCCGCCGAGGCGCTGGAGGAGGCGGTGCGGCACGATCCCTTCTCGGCCGACGGCCACTACCTGCTGGGCAAGGCGCTGCGGGCCCGCGGCGACGCCTTCCGCGCGATGACGGCGCTGGAGCGGGCGGTGGAGCTCCAGCCCGGCCTCTTCCCGGCGCTGCGCTCGCTGGCGGCGACCTACCTGGACAAGGGCTTCCGCAGCAAGGCGGCCGAGACGCTGGAGCGCGCCGTCCACGCCGCCCCCGACGACGCCACCCGGGAGGCGATCCGCGCCGAGCTGCTGAAGCTCCTCTGACCGGGCGCCCGGCGCCATGGACTCGCTCGAACCCTACGTCTCGCTGGCCGCCGGCGCCGCCGCGGGGCTCCTCATCGGGCTGGAGCGGGAGCAGTCGGCGCCGCGGAAGGAGGCCACCGGGACCTTCGTCGGCGGCGCCCGCACCCACCCGCTCTTCGCCCTGGTGGGCGGCGTGTCCATGCTGCTCTCGCGCGAGCTGGGCTGGGCCGCGCCGATCGCCGCCTTCGCGGCGCTGGCGGCCTTCCTGACGGTGAGCTACCTCGACGACGTCCGGCGCGCCGGCGAGAAGGGGCTCACCTCCGAGGCCGCCTTCCTGCTCTCCTTCCTGCTGGGGGCGCTCGCCACCTCGCGGGTCCTCCAGCCGGTGGCCCACCGGGTGGTGGTGGTGGGCGCGCTGGCGGTGGTGGCGACGCTGCTGCTCTCCGCCAAGGGCGAGCTCCACCCCTTCGTGCGCCAGGTGTCGGGCGACGACCTGCGCGCGGCGCTGAAGTTCCTGATCGTGGCGGTGGTGGCGCTGCCGCTCCTGCCCGACCGGGCGCTGG
>JAJZTO010000338.1 GCA_021848865.1 Myxococcales bacterium | reverse complement strand
CCGGGGCAAGGAGCCTACTCGCTGCCGGCGACCAGCGTGTCGGTGGCGCGCAGCCCGCCCTTGTCCAGGGAGTGGATCAGGGCGCGCGGCCGCCGCGCCGGCTCGTCGTGGACCCGGGAGCCCGAGCCGGCGCAGATCACCGGCGTCGGCCGCGCCGGGCCGGGCAGCTCGACGCGGAAGGCGGCGTGCCGGTGGCCGTGCAGCACCGCGGCGACCGGCACCTCGGCGCAGAGCCGGACCAGCTTGTCGGCGTCGTAGAGCGGCATCCGCGCCAGCTTGGCGTCGGAGGGGACGCGCTCCGGCGGGATCACCAGGTGGTGGTGGAGGGCCAGCACCACCGCCTGGCCGGCCTGGTTCGCCTCCCGGGCCAGCTCCCGGGCCTGCGCCAGCTGCTCCGAGCCCACCCAGCCCGGCGACTCCTGGGGCGGTTCGCCGTACCGGGCGCTGTCGAGCGCGATCAGCACCACCTCCGGCGACAGCTCCACCCGCAGCGGGTAGACGGCGTGGAGCTTCTTCATCCCCTTCCCGTCCGCCCCCAGCGTCCGCAGGAAGCGGAAGGTGCCGGCGGCCTCGTGGGTCCAGACGTCGTGGTTGCCCGGCAGGACGGTGAGCTTCCCCTCCCGGGCGAACGGGGCCAGCAGCTCGGCGGCGCGCGCGAACTCGGAGGGCTCGCCGGAGAGGGTCAGGTCCCCGGTGACGAGCAGGTGGTCCACCTTCTCCTCGCGCAGGGCCGCGAGCAGCTTCCGGGCGACCCGCGGCGAGTGGCGGTCGCAGTCGCGGGCGGTGAAGCCGTTGCGGGGGTAGCGCGCCCGGTCGGCGAGGTGCAGGTCGCTGATGTGGCCGAGACGGACGATGGAGGCCTCCCGCGCGCCGAGGTCCGCGGATGGTAGCAGCGCGGCGAGGGCGGTCCAAGCTCCTTCGCCGCTCCGTCGGGCGGGGGCCGGGCCGGGCGGCCGGCGGCGCGCGGTGCGGCCCGATCGGCCCAAGCGCGCGTCCGGCCGGGCGGAATATCAGTTGCACCCCGGTGTGGGCGTGGGTATCCCTGATGGAGCGCGAGCGGGACCGGCGCGCCAGGAGAAGCCCATGTCGGAAAAGAAGGCGGCAGGAGCGCAGGTGGCCCCGGCGATGGGGACGCCCGGCTTCATCAACAAGGAGGACATCCCCGCCGTCCTCCCCATCCTGCCGCTGCGGAACTCCGTCTTCTTCCCCGGCGGCGTGCTGCCGCTGGCGGTCGGCCGCCAGAAGACCATCGCGCTCATCAAGGACGCGGTGCGGGACGAGCAGGTCATCGGCGTCGTCACCCAGCGCAAGGCGGAGGAGGAGGACCCGGGCGCCGCCGACCTCTACACCGTCGGCACCGTGGCCCGCATCGTCAAGCTGCTGAAGATGGGCGACGACAACTACTCGCTGGTGGTCCAGGGGCTGGCCCGCTTCCGCGTGCTCGACCTGGTGCAGGAGTCCCCCTACCTCAAGGCCCGCATCGACCCGGTGGAGGACAAGACCGCCTCCGACGACGTCGAGGTGGAGGCCCTGGCCATCAATCTCAAGAAGCTGGCCCGCGAGGTCATCGAGCTGATGCCGGAGCTGCCGGCGGCGGCCACCGAGCTGGTGGACAGCATCACCCACCCCGGCCACCTCGCCGACCTCATCGCCGCCAACGTGGACGTGCCCATCGAGGAGAAGCAGCAGGTCCTGGAGACGGTGGACCTGAAGGCGCGGATGAAGCTGGTGCTGGAGCTGCTGAACCGCAAGCGGGAGATCCTCAAGCTCTCCAACAAGATCGACTCCGCCGTGAAGGGCGAGATGTCGAAGACCCAGCGCGAGTACTACCTGCGCCAGCAGCTCAAGGCCATCAAGGAGGAGCTGGGCGAGCTGGGCGAGGAGGAGGAGGAGCTGGACGAGCTGGGCGAGCGGCTGAAGAAGGCCGGCCTCCCGCCGGAGGTGGAGAAGGTCGCCCAGAAGGAGCTCAACCGGCTGAAGAGCATCCCCACCGCCTCCAGCGAGTACACCGTCGCCCGCACCTACCTCGACTGGATCGCCGACCTCCCCTGGTCCAAGCGCAGCGACGACAACCTGGACATCGAGAACGCCCGCCAGATCCTGGACGCCGACCACTACGGCCTCCAGAAGATCAAGAAGCGCATCCTCGAGTACCTGGCGGTCCGCAAGCTGAAGAACGACATGCGCGGCCCGATCCTCTGCTTCGTGGGCCCCCCGGGCGTGGGCAAGACCTCGCTCGGCCAGTCGATCGCCCGGGCCATCGGCCGCAAGTTCGTGCGCCTGTCGCTGGGCGGCGTGCGGGACGAGGCGGAGATCCGCGGCCACCGGCGCACCTACGTGGGCGCCCTCCCCGGCCGCATCATCCAGTCGATGAAGAAGGCGGCCACCGTCAACCCGGTGATGATGCTGGACGAGATCGACAAGCTGGGCGCCGACTTCCGCGGCGACCCGAGCGCGGCGCTGCTCGAGGTGCTGGACCCGGAGCAGAACTTCAGCTTCTCCGACCACTACCTCGACCTCGCCTACGACCTCTCCAAGGTGATGTTCGTCGGCACCGCCAACCTGCTCGATCCCATCCCCGGCCCGCTGAAGGACCGCATGGAGATCCTGGAGCTGCCCGGGTACACCTTCGAGGAGAAGGTCCACATCGCCCGGAACCACCTCATCCCCAAGCAGCTCCGGGAGCACGGCCTCACCCCCGAGGCGCTGCTCTTCACCGAGAAGGGCATCATCAAGGTGATCATGGCCTACACCCGGGAGGCCGGCGTCCGGAACCTGGAACGGCGCATCGCCGACTGCTGCCGGGCGGTGGCGGTCGAGGTGGCCAGCGGCAAGCTCGCCCCCGGCGTGCAGCGCAGCGTGGACGAGGGGGACCTCCCCGACATGCTCGGGCCGGAGAAGTTCTGGAACGAGACCGCGGAGCGCACCGAGATCGCCGGCGTGGCCACCGGCCTCGCCTGGACCGCGGCCGGCGGCGACATCCTATTCATCGAGGCCACCAAGATGTCCGGAAAGGGGTCGCTCACCCTCACCGGCCAGCTCGGCGACGTGATGAAGGAGTCGGCCCAGGCGGCCCTCAGCTACCTCCGCTCCAAGGCGGACCACCTGGGGATCCCCTCGAACTTCCTGGAGAAGACCGACATCCACATCCACTTCCCGGCCGGCGCCATCCCCAAGGACGGCCCCTCGGCGGGCGTCACCATCCTCACGGCGCTGGTCTCGCTGCTCACCGGCATCCGCGTCCGGTCCGACGTCGCCATGACCGGCGAGGTGACGCTGCGCGGGCTGGTGCTGCCCGTGGGCGGCATCAAGGAGAAGGTCCTGGCGGCCCACCGGGCCGGCATCAAGCGGGTCATCCTCCCGGCGCGCTGCGAGAAGGACCTGGTGGACGTGCCGGAGCAGGCCCGCAAGGAGCTGGAGTTCGTCTTCGCCAACCAGATGGACGAGGTGCTGGCGGCGGCGCTGGAGGAGAACCCGCTCGGCCGCAAGGCCCCGCCGCCCCCGCCCGAGCCCGGCAAGCCGGGCGGAGAGGTCCGCGCCTAGGGCTTGGCGCGCGCCGCGCTCATCACCGGCTCGCCCGGCGCCCGCGAGGCGGCCATCGGGAAGGAGCTGGCGGCGCGCGGCTGGGAGGTGCGCCGCGCCGTGCCCGGCGCCGACGA
>JAJZTO010000337.1 GCA_021848865.1 Myxococcales bacterium | reverse complement strand
GCCGAGGGGGCTCGCCGGCAAGGCCAAGATCTTCTTCCGGCCCTACGCCGAGCCGCCGGAGGTCCCGGACCAGGCCTTCGATCTGTGGCTCTGCACCGGCCGGGTGCTGGAGCACTGGCACTCCGGCACCATGACCCGGCGCGTGCCGGCGCTGAACGCCGCGGTGCCGGAGGCGCTCATCTACATGCACCCCGGGGACGCGGCGGCCCGCGGCCTCGCCGCCGGCGACCAGGCCTGGGTGGAGTCGCGGCGCGGCAAGGTGCGGGCGCGCGTCGACCTCTCGGGGACGCGCAACCGGGTGCCGCGCGGCCTGGTCTACGTGCCCTGGTTCGACGAGGGGGTGTTCATCAACAAGGTGACGCTCGACGCCACCTGCCCCATCTCCAAGGAGACCGATTTCAAGAAGTGCGCCGTGAAGGTCTACGCGGACGCTTCGGCAGCCCGGAGGGCCCCATGATCGCGAACCGCGTCGTCGCCGTCGTCGCAGCCCTGCTGGCGGGCGGCTGCGCCACCGTGGGGGGGCCGGGCGCGGTCCCCGCCGCGCCGGTCCCGGACACCGCCCTCAGCCTCGTCAAGGGCAGCGTCTTCGACGCGCCCGCCTCCCCGGTGGTGAAGGAGGACGCGTCGGACCCGGGCGAGCGGCCGGTGCTGCCGCGCGCCTACCCCGGCGCGCCGCCGCTCGTGCCGCACGGAGTGGCCGCGTTCCTTCCCATCACCGTCGAGAAGAACTCCTGCGTCGATTGCCATTCCGCGAAGGCGAAGGCGCCGGGAGAGCCGACGCCGATGCCACCCAGCCACTACACCGACCTGCGCAACGCGCCGGGGACGGTCGGCGGCAAGGTGACCGGCGGCCGCTGGGACTGCGTGGTCTGCCACGTGGCGCAGACCGACGCCAAGCCGCTGGTGGGGAACCGGTTCGTGAAGCAGCCCTGACCCGGCCCGGCGGGGTGTGTCGCTCCACCGCGCTCCGATCCGGTGTCGGCGCGGCGCGCGGTCGTCTAGGATCCGCAGATGGCCCTCCATCCCCTGGCCGGGAAGCCGGCGCCGCGCGAGGTCCTGGTGGACGTGGCGCGCCTGCTCGGCGCCTACGAGGACGAGGCGCCCGACCCGTCCGACCCGGCCCAGGCGGTGGCGTTCGGCACCTCCGGCCACCGCGGCAGCTCGCTGCGGCGGAGCTTCAACGAGGCCCACATCCTGGCGGTGACCCAGGCGGTGTGCGAGTGGCGCGCCCGGTCCGGGACCTCGGGCCCGCTCTTCCTGGGCAAGGACACCCACGCGCTCTCGGCGCCGGCGGAGCGGACCGCGCTGGAGGTGCTCTCCGGCAACGGCGTCGAGACCTTCGTCGCGGGCGGTGACGGCTTCACGCCCACGCCGGTGATCTCCCACGCCATCCTCGCCTGGAACCGCGAGCACCCCGGCCGCCCGGGCGACGGCCTCGTCGTCACGCCCAGCCACAACCCGCCCGAGGACGGCGGCATCAAGTACGACCCGCCCCACGGCGGGCCGGCCGACGCCGACGTCACCGGCTGGATCGAGGCGCGCGCCAACGAGCTCCTCCGGGGCGGGCTGCGCGAGGTGCGGCGCGTCCGCGGGGCGGGCCCGCGGCGGGCGCCGACCACCAAGATCCGGGACTACGTCGGTCCGTACGTCGCCGACCTGGCGAACGCCGTGGACCTCGAGGCCGTGCGCGCCGCCGGGCTCCGGCTCGGCGCCGACCCGCTCGGCGGCAGCAGCGTCGGCTACTGGGGCCCCATCGCCGCCCGCCACGGGATCGACGTCACGGTGGTGAACCCCGCCGTCGACCCCGCCTTCGGCTTCATGCCGCTCGATCACGACGGGCGGATCCGCATGGACTGCTCGTCGCCGTGGGCCATGGCCAACCTGGTCGGGCTCAAGGACCGGTTCGACCTCGCCTTCGGCAACGACGCCGACGCCGACCGCCACGGCATCGTCACCCGGAGCCAGGGCCTGCTCGCCCCCAACCACTACCTGGCGGTGGCCGTCGACTACCTCTTCCGCAACCGTCCCGGGTGGCCGGCGGCGGCCGGCGTCGGCAAGACGCTGGTGTCGTCGGCGCTCATCGATCGCGTGGCGGCCCGGCTCGGGCGGCGGCTGGTGGAGGTGCCGGTGGGCTTCAAGTGGTTCGTGGCCGGGCTGTCGGACGGCACGCTGGGGTTCGGCGGGGAGGAGAGCGCCGGCGCCACCTTCCTCCGGCGCGACGGCAGCGCCTGGTCCACCGACAAGGACGGCATCCTGCTGGACCTGCTCGCGGCCGAGATGCGGGCGCGCACCGGGCGCGACCCCGGGGAGCTGTACCTCGCGCTGGCGGGGGAGCTGGGTCGTCCGGTCTACCGGCGGGTGGACGCGCCCGCCACCGCGCGCGAGCGGGGCGTCCTGAAGGCGCTCGCACCCGAGGCGGTGCGGGCCAGCAGGCTGGCGGGCGAGCCCATCCTCGCGCGGCTCACCAGCGCCCCGGGGAACGGCGCCGGCATCGGCGGGCTCAAGGTCGTGGCGGAGAACGGCTGGTTCGCGGCCCGGCCCTCGGGGACCGAGGACGCGTACAAGATCTACGCGGAGAGCTTCCGCGACGAGGCCCATCTGGACGCGATCCTGGACGAGGCGCGGGCCATCGTGGACGAGGCCTTCCGGAGCGGGTAGGGGATGGAGCCGGACGACTTCACGCACCGCCACGTCGCGCCGCTCGGCAAGCGGCTCTTCCGGCTCGGCCTCTCGGCGAGCTACGGCCTGGACGAGCGGGCGGCGCGCCAGGCGCTCGACGGACCCTTCCAGTACGTCTTCTGGAACCCGACGGCGCGGGTGCTCACCGGCCCGCTGCGCGAGGCCTGCCGCCGCGATCGTGAACGGTACGCCATCGCGGCGGGGCCCACCCTGGGGTTCCTCGCCGGATCGGTGCGCCGCTCGGTCGAGCGCAGCCTGCGCCTCCTCGGCACCGACTACCTGGACGTCCTGCAAGTCTACTGGGTGGGGAGGATGTCAGCCCTGACCGCTGGGGTCCTGGAAGAGATGGTGCGCCTCCGCGAGTCGGGCAAGGTGCGCGCCGTCGGCGTCTCCATCCACGACCGGCCCCGCGCCGGCCGGCTGGCGGCGGCTTCGCCGCTGGACCTGCTCATGATCCGCTACAACGCCGCCCATCCCGGGGCCGAGCACGAGATCTTTCCGCACCTCGCGGCTCGCCGCCCGGCCATCGTGGCCTACACGGCGACGTCGTGGCGGAAGCTCCTGCGCCGCCCGCGGGGATGGGACGGTCCGGTCATGACGGCCGGCGACTGCTACCGGTTCTGCCTGACGAACCCGCACGTGGACATCGTGCTCACCGCGCCCGGGAGCGCCGAGCGCACGCGGGAGAACCTGGCGGCGCTCGAGAAGGGGCCGCTCAACCCCGACGAGGAACGCTGGATGCGGGACTTGGGCCGCGCGGTCCACGGATAGCCCGTGCACGTCCTGATCGCGGGCTGCGGGTGGTTGGGCACGGCGCTCGCCCGGACGCTCCTCGCCCGCGGCGACCGGGTGACCGGGGTCCGCTCCGACCCGGGGCGGGGCTCGGAGTTCTCGATCTACCTGCCGCTGCGCGCCGGCCGCGCCGAGCGCGCCGCCGAGGCGCTGCTGCGCCTGCCGCTCGGGCGCGACGAGACCATCCTC
>JAJZTO010000336.1 GCA_021848865.1 Myxococcales bacterium | reverse complement strand
GGCGTCGTAGGCGGTGACCACGGCGATCTTCTCGCCCGCCGCCTTCATCTTCTGGAAATCGTTGACGGTGACCCGCTTGCGCGGGGCGGGCTGGCTGGACATCTCGACCTCCGGTGCAGGCCCGCGCGCGGCGGGTCCCGCCCATTGGGGGAGGCGGAAACTTTACCCTGGCACCGGCGCCGGCGCCAGCGTCAGGTTCGCGTCCCCAGCGGAATGTAGTGCTGCGTGCCTTTCCGGTGCTTGCGGATCACCTGGAGGAGCGCCTCGACCGCCTCGCCGGGCTCGGCCAGGTCGAGGTCGCTGGCGTTGACCACCAGCAGCGGCGTCTCGTCGTAGTGGAAGAAGAAGTCGCCGTAGGCCCGGGCCACCGCCTCCAGCCAGGCCGGCTCGACGGCGCGCTCGAAGTCCCGCCCGCGCCGCCGGATCCGCTCGACCAGCACGTCGGTGCGGGCCTGCAGGTAGACCACCAGGTCGGGCCTCACCACCCGCGGCCCGAGCAGCTCGTAGACGCGCTGGTAGAGCGACAGCTCGGCCGGCTCCAGGGTCAGCGAGGCGAAGACGCGGTCCTTGGCGAAGAGGTAGTCGGAGACGGTGACCTGGCTGAAGAGGTCCTGCTGGAAGAGCTGCTGCTGGTGCTGGAAGCGCGAGAGCAGGAAGAAGAGCTGGGTCTGGAAGGCGTGCTTCTTCCGGTCGTCGTAGAAGGCCGGGAGGAAGGGGTTCTCCTCGAGCGGCTCGGCGACGAGGCGGCCGCCGAGCCGCTCGGCGAGCAGCGCGGCCAGGGCCGTCTTGCCGGCGCCGATGGGCCCTTCGACGGCGATGTAGCGGGCGCGCTCCATCCGGTGGGGAACGCGCGAGATTGCCACGGCGCCGCGCGCGTTGTCCACGTTCGCGGCCCGTCGCCGGACCCTGATCCCTGGATCAGGGCAACCAGGATCCGTCGATCAGGCCTCTTGGTGGCGCTCCTCCAGCACTCCAGTAGTTCCAGGCAGTTGTCCGACCCATTGACGGGTCATGACTCGTCATGTAGTGTCACCGCATCGACGAGGGGCGGCGGTTCCCGTAAGGAGGCGGCGGCGGATGGCGGCTTCGCGCGGGCGGCAGGGTCGGCAGGGCGTGGCGCAGGGCGCGCCGGCGGCGGTGGCGGCGGTCCCCGAGATCGACCCCGCATTCCACCGGGCCATCCTCAAGATCGCGCTCGAGCTCCGCAAGCCGAGCGCGCGCAGCTACGACGCGGTGGTCGACGAGACCATCCGGACGCTGCGGCTCGACGGCGCCGCGTTTCGCCACTACCTCGGCGAGAACGGCGCGCGGAACATGAGCCTGCTCCTCGCCACGGCGAGGCGGATCGGCTCCTAGGCCGGAGGCGGCCCGGTGAGCCAGGGAGACATGGGCGCCCATCCGGTGGGTGGCGGGATTGGGCGGCGGGCGGATCGCGGGTGGGCGCCCATGGCAGCACGAGGCCGGCGATGTGCAGGGTGAGGGGCTGCGCCCGGCCGCCCTTCGTCGGCGGCCTGTGCGGGCTGCACGCGCTGCAGGTCGCGCTGCGCCCTAGGGCGCGGGCGGGCCGAGCGCCCGGTCGAGCGCCGCCCACTCCTCGACCGACAGGGTCTCGCCGCGGCGCCGCGGGTCGATCCCGGCCCGGGCCAGCGCGGCTTCCATCGCCTCCGGCGGCGCCAGCCGCGCCGCGCTGAGCGCGTTCGCCAGCGTCTTGCGCCGCTGCCCGAAGCCGGCCTTCACCAGCTTCCGGAAGCGCGCCGGGTCGGCCAGCGCGGCGCGCGGCGGCCCGAAGAGGGCCACCAGCACCGCGCTCTCCACCTTGGGCGGCGGCAGGAAGGCGCCGGGCGGGACGCGCCGGGCCACCCGCACCTCGGCCCGGTGCTGCAGCAGCACCGAGAGCAGCCCCCAGGCCTTGGTGCCCGGGGCCGCCGCCAGCCGCTCGGCCACCTCGCGCTGCAGCAGGAAGACGGCCCGGGAGAGCTGGTCGGCCTGGTCGAGCAGCGAGAAGAGGATGGGGCTCGTCAGGTGGTAGGGGAGGTTGCCGGCCACGGCGATCCGCCCGCCGCCCGGCGCCCCGGCCGCGAGCGCCCGGTAGTCGACCTTCACCGCGTCGGCCTCCAGCAGCGTCACCCGCCCGCCGAGCTCCCCCCGCAGCACCCGGGCCATGTCCCGGTCCCGCTCCACCGCGATCACCTCGGCGCCGCGGGCCAGCAGCCGCTCGGTGAGGTGGCCGAGCCCCGCCCCCAGCTCCACCACCCGCTCCCCCGGGCCGGGCGCGGCCAGGGCGGCGATGGCGCCGAGGATCTCCGGGTCGCCGAGGAAGTTCTGGCCCCAGCTCTTCTTCGCGTGCAGGCCGTACTTCCCGAGGAGCGCCCGCGGGCTGGGGTGGCTCACCGGCGCCGCTCCAGGCCGGTCACAGGCGCCAGCCCGCGTCGGCGGCGAGCCCGGCGCCGGCCCGCTCCCCGCGCAGCAGGGCGTGGGTCCCGGCCACGGCGATCATCGCGGCGTTGTCGGTGCAGAGGCGCGGCGCCGGCAGCGTCGCCTCCATCCCCTCGTAGCCGGCGGCCTCGGCTGTCACCGCGGCCCGCAGCCGCGAGTTCGCCGCCACCCCGCCGGCCAGCACCACCCGCTCGAACTGCAGGCGCCGCGCGGCCCGGAAGAGCTTCTGCACCAGCGCCCGGACGATGGCCTCCTGGTAGCTGGCGCAGACGTCGGCCAGCGCCGGGCCGACCGGGACGCCGTGGGCGCGGACATGGTGCAGCAGGGCGGTCTTGAGCCCGGAGAAGCTGAAGTCCAGGTCGGCGCCGCGGACCACCGCCCGGGGGAAGCGGACGGCGGCGGGGTTTCCCTCCTTCGCCAGCCGGTCGATGGCCACGCCGCCCGGGTAGGGGAGCCCGAGCAGCTTCGCCCCCTTGTCGAAGGCCTCGCCGGCGGCGTCGTCGCGGGTCGACCCGAGCAGCCGGTAGCGGCCGAAGTCCTCGGCGGCGTAGAGCGAGGTGTGACCGCCCGAGACCACCAGGCCGAGGAAGGGGAAGGCCGGCGGCTTCTCCCCGAGGAAGGCCGCCACCAGGTGGCCCTCGAGGTGGTTCACCCCCACCAGCGGCTTCTCCCAGGCGGCGGCCAGCGCCTTCGCCACCTGCACGCCGACCAGCAGCGCCCCCACCAGCCCCGGGCCGCTGGTGACGGCGATGCCGTCCAGCTCCGCCGGGGCGACGCCGGCGCGCGACAGCGCCTCGTCCACCACCGGCAGCACCTGCATCACGTGGTTGCGGCTCGCCAGCTCCGGGACCACCCCGCCCCACTTCCGGTGCAGCTCCACCTGCGTCGCCACCACGTCCGACCGGGCGCGCCGGCCGTCCTCCACGACGGCGGCGGCGGTCTCGTCGCACGAGGATTCGATGCCGAGGACGATCACGGGGGTGGCGGCGGGCGGTCGCGGGGCCGGCGGACGGGCCGGCCCCCTCCTTCTAGCGCATCCGCTGCAGGATCGCCCGCACATCGGCCGCGTGCGGCCCGTCGGGCTGCAGCTCGAGGTAGCGCTGGTAGGCGGCCCGCGCCTCGGAGAGGCGGTCGTCGAGGACGTGCAGCTCCCCCAGCGCCAGCCAGGCGGCGGCGTTGCGCGGGTCGAGCTGGACGGCCCGCCGCAGCGCCTCCAGCGCCGGCCCGGGCTGGCT
>JAJZTO010000335.1 GCA_021848865.1 Myxococcales bacterium | reverse complement strand
GAAGAGCGAGGCCACCGCCCTGGCGGCCGGCCAGTCGCGGCTGGCCGCCGCGGCCGGCGCCATCGCGCCCCCGGTCTCGGTCTCGGTCTGGACCCGCTACAACCCCGAGGCCCGCTCCGCCATCTTCATGGTGCCGGGCCTGTCGGCCTTCCTGCTGGCGGTGGGGGCGGTGCTGCTCACCGCCCTGACCATCGCCGGCGAGTGGGAGCGGGGCTCGATGGAGCAGCTCTTCGCCTCCCCGCTGGGCCGGCTGGAGATCGTCGCCGGCAAGCTCGCGCCCTACCTGGTGCTCGGCGAGCTCCAGTTCCTGCTGGTGCTGTCGCTCGGCACCTTCGCCTTCGACGTCCCCATCCGCGGCCACGGGCCGCTGCTCTTCGCCTTCGGCCTGCTCTTCCTCCTGGGGATGCTGGGCCAGGGGCTGCTCATCTCGGTGCTGGCGAAGAGCCAGCTGGTGGCCACCCAGGCCGGCGCGCTCTCCTCGCTGCTCCCCTCGCTGCTCCTCTCCGGCCTGCTCTTCCCGGTGGAGAACATGCCGGCGCCGCTGCGGGCCCTCTCGGCGCTGATCCCGGCCCGGTACCTGGTGCGGGCGCTGCGCGGCATCCTGCTCAAGGGGGCGGGCCTGGACGTGCTCTGGCCCGACCTGGTGGCCCAGGTGATCTTCGCCGCGGTGGTGGTGGCCCTGGCCACCGCCCGCTTCCGGCGGAGGCTGGCGTGAGCGGCGCGCCCGGCGGCCTGCGCACCGCGCGGGTGCAGCTCCTGGCGGTGGTCCGCAAGGAGCTCCGCCAGACCGTCCGCGACCGGCGGGTGATGTTCCTGCTGGTGGTGGCGCCGCTGCTGCAGACGGTCATCTTCGGCTTCGCCATCGACTTCCAGGTGGACCGCATCCCGGTGGCGGTGGCCGACCTCGACCGCACCGCCGCCAGCCGGGAGCACGCCCGGCGGCTGCTCGCCGACGGCACCCTGCGCCGGGCCGCCGACGCCACCAGCGCCGCGGCGGCCGACGCGCTGCTGGACCGGAACCGCGCGGCGGCGGCGGTGATCTTCCCGCCCCGCTTCGGGGCCGACCTCGACGCCGGCCGGACGGCGCGGGTCCAGGTGCTGGTGGACGGGACCGACCCGAACCAGGCGACGGTGGCGGCGAGCGCGGTGTCCCGCTACTTCGGCGAGGTGGGCCAGGCGCTGGCGCGGGAGCGGGCCGCGGCCGCGGGCCGGCCGCTCCCCGGCACCCTCCGGGTGACGCCGCGGATCGCCTACAACCCCTCGCTGCGCTCGGCCCCGTTCATGGTGCCCGGGGTGCTGGTGATGGTGCTGCTGATCATCACCACCATCGTCACCGCCATGGGACTCTCGCGCGAGCGGGAGATGGGGACGCTGGAGCAGGTGATGGTGACCCCCATCCGGCCGCTGGTCCTGCTCCTCGGCAAGCTCCTGCCCTTCGCCGCCATCGGCCTCTTCGACGTGCTGCTGGTGCTCAGCGCCGGCTCCTGGATCTTCGACCTGCCCTTCCGCGGGCCGCTGGCGGTGCTGGGGGTGGCGACGCTGCTCTACCTGCTCGTGACCCTGAGCCTGGGCCTGCTCATCTCCACGGTGAGCCGCACCCAGCAGCAGTCGTTCCTGGCCGGCTTCCTGGTGCTCCAGCCGGCGCTGCTGCTCTCGGGCGTCGCCACCCCCATCCGCTCCATGCCCGGCTGGCTGCAGGCGGTGACGCTGCTGAACCCGGTGCGCTGGTTCATCGAGGTGGTGCGGGCCAACCTCCTCAAGGGGGCGGACTTCGCCGACCTCTGGCCGCGCCTGCTCATCCTGCTGGTGCTCGGCCTGGCGCTGCTCTCCGCGGCGACCATGCGCTTCCGGAAGCGGATGCAGTAGCGCGGGCGGCGCGCCCCGCGCCGGGTCCCACCAACAGGCGTCGGTCGACGTCTCCGTGTCCCGCGGACGCGGGGTAAATCCGCGTGCACCGGCCCCCCCGGGTTCCGGGAATGGCCCGATGTGCGCTTCACGCCCAGCAACCAGCTTGCACGCATGCGCTCCAGAAGCGCCGGGCGTCCGATCACCCAGGGTTCACCCCTCCTGCGAGGAGGCATCTCCGCCATGCGCAACGTCGCCGGTCACACGCTGCTCGCCCTCTCGCTGGGCCTCACCGCCCTGCCCGCCGCCGCGCAATCCTTCCGGGTGCAGTGCCCGGCCACCACGGCCCTGCACCCCAACGGCAGCACCGTCGACCCCCTGCACCCCGGGGTCGTCAAGTGCCAGCACGTCGGCGGCGGCGACGGGTTCGCCACCATGGGGGACGGCCACCAGATCTACCTCTTCGCCTTCAGCCCGCTCTCCGGCCTCGCGGACATCGAGGCCGGGCGGCCCGGCACCGAGACCGCGGACGTCTTCAACGCCCCGTACCAGGGGCCGAACTACTCGACGACCGGCATCGGGGTGTGCAGCGGAGGGACCAACACCGGACAGGCCTGCACCGCCGTCGCCGACTGCCCCGACCCCACCGGCACCTGCGCCCACGGCCCCAGCTGGGCGCCGGTCCCGAACAACGGGGCGATCACCGACCCGGCCGGGATCATGGACCTGGGCGTGCTGGCCGGGAACGCGCCGGCGCCGCTGATGGCCATCGACGAGGACGACGAGTTCTTCCTCACCCTCAGCAACCCCGGGATGATCATGCGGCCGGACCTGTTCGAGCAGCACACGGTCCACTTCCACGGCTACCCCAACGCCTCGTCCTACTTCGACGGCGTGCCGGACGCCTCCGTCGCCATCAACATCGCGGGGAGCTTCACCTACTACTACACGGCCCCCGACGCCGGGACCTACTTCTGGCACTGCCACATCACCCCGCCCGAGCACCTGGAAATGGGCATGGTCGGGCAGCTCTACGTGCGCCCGCGCCAGAACCGCCTCACCGCGACCGACGACCTCGGCGCCGCGCTGATGGCCGCGAACAAGCGGGCCGCGGTGGATCCGGCGGCCAGCGGCCTCTCCTGCAGCGACATCCTCTGCACCGGCCAGACGCCGGCGCCGGCCGGCGCGAACCTGGTCACCGGCGCCACCGGCGCCCTCGGGGGCGGCCAGTACGCCTACAACGACGGCGACGGCTCGACGCGCTACGACGTCGAGTACCCGATCCAGATGATGGGGTTCGACCCCAACTTCCACTACGTCGGGATGACCTTCAACCCCGAGTCCTTCTCGGACATGAAGGACAAGTACTTCCTGCTGAGCGGCCGCAGCTACCCGGACACCGTGAACACCGCGGCCATCACCACGGTCTCCGCCGACGGCGTCGCGCGCCCGGCGCAGCCGCTCCCGAGCCTCATCCGGATCGACAAGACCCACGGGCAGACCCGCGCGCTGCTGCGGGTGTCGGACCTGAGCGTGACCGAGTTCACCACCCTGGCCACGGTCGGCGTCCCCATGACGGTGATCGCGCAGAACGCGCGGCTGCTGCGCGACCTGGCGGGCAACAACCTCTACTTCCAGACCAACTCGATCACCCTGGGGGGAGGGGAGTCGGCCGACGTGATCCTCGACGTCAGCGGAGCCCAGTACGCGCCGGGGCAGACCTTCTACCTCTACAGCACCAACCTCGACCACCTGTCGAATGACGCCGAGAACTTCGGCGGCATGATGACCGAGATCCGGATCAACTAGGAGAGCCGCCCATGACTC
>JAJZTO010000334.1 GCA_021848865.1 Myxococcales bacterium | reverse complement strand
CGCGTCCAAGCTGCCTCCCCGCGGAGCGACACCTCGCCCGCGATGGCGGTCCGCTACCAGGCGATGCTCGCGGCGCTTCCGGGGGCGCGACGGCTCGAGCGGGCCGCCCAGCTCTCGCAGGTCGTGCGGACGCTGGCCGAGGCCGGGCTTCGCCACCGGCACCCGGGAGCCGGCGAGGGGGAGATCCGCTGCCGCCTCGCCGCGTGGACCTGGTGGTGGACCTGCCCGATGCGGCGGTCGCGCCCCTGATCGCGGCCCTGGGTCCCGACTTCGACGTGGACGAGGGGGCGCTGCGCCGGGCGCGGGCCGAGGCGCGGGCGGCCCCCGGGTGACGGCTGCGGCACGGCGCGTGAGCCGCGGCCCGTCCTGGACTATCCTGCTCGCCCCATGCAGACCCCCGCCTCCGAATGCCGCGCCCGCGCCGCCGCCCTCCAGGCCACCCTGGCCGCCCAGGGGCTGGACGGCGCGCTCCTGCTGCAGGCCACCGACGTCTTCTACCTCTCCGGCACGCGCCAGAACGCGGTGCTCTGGCTCCCGGCCTCGGGCGAGCCGGTGGTGCTGGTGCGCAAGAGCCTGGAGCGGGCCCGCGCCGACAGCCCGCTCGCCGACGTGCGCCCCTTCCCGCCCTCGCGCGAGCTGGCGCCGGTGCTGGCCGGCGCGACCAAGGTGGGGATCACCTTCGACACCGTGCCGCTGGCGGTGCACGCCTTCTGGTCGCGGGCGCTGCCGGGGGTGACCTTCTCCGACCTCTCGGCGCCGCTGCGGTGGCAGCGGAGCGTGAAGTCGCCCTGGGAGGTGGAGCGCTCCCGGGCCACCTGCGCGCTGCTCTGCGGCGTCTTCCGCGAGATCCCGTCCTTCCTGCGCGCCGGGATGCGGGAGGTGGAGCTGGCGGCGGAGTTCGAGGCGCGCCTGCGCCGGGCCGGGAACGAGGGCAGCCCGCGCACCCGCAGCTTCAACCAGGAGTTCTTCATGGGGCTGGCCATCGCCGGCGGCTCGGCCACCGCCCCGAGCTTCTTCGACGGGCCGGTCACCGGCCGGGGCCTCTCGCCCTCGTCGCCGGTGGGCGCGTCGGTGGACGCGGTCCCCGCCGACGCCCCGGTGCTGCTGGACTACACCGCCATCAAGGACGGCTACGTCGCCGACATGACCCGCATCGCCGTCGCCGGCCGCCTGGACCCGGCGCTGGTGCGGGCCTTCGACGCCTCGCTGCGCATCCAGGAGGAGGTGGCGCGGGGGCTCGTGCCCGGCGCCGTCCCCTCGAAGCTCTGGGCGCGGGCGCTGGAGCGGGCCGGCGAGGCGGGCCTGGAGAGGAACTTCATGGGGCCGCCCGGCGCCCAGTCGCGCTTCGTCGGCCACGGCGTCGGGATGGA
Source organism: Myxococcales bacterium (assembly GCA_021848865.1). Classification (GTDB taxonomy): domain Bacteria; phylum Myxococcota; class Myxococcia; order Myxococcales; family Anaeromyxobacteraceae; genus JACRMN01. The sequence goes on along the minus strand of JAJZTO010000334.1, from coordinate 2,302 downwards.
GCTGGACGAGTGGCCGGTGCTGGCGCCGGGCTTCGACGACCCGCTGCGCGAGGGGCAGGTGATCGCCGTCGAGCCGAAGTTCGTGCTCCCCGGCCTGGGCGTGGCCGGCATCGAGAACACCTGGGCGGTGACGGCCGCGGGCGGCGAGCGGCTGACCCCGCTCGAGGACGCGATCGTCCGGGTGTGAGGGGGCGGGCCGGGCGGCCCCCGAGGAGCCCGCCTACCCCCGCTGCTGCTCCGCCATCCGCCGCGCGAACTCCTCGCCGCCCTTCTTCATGTCCGCCTCCGACACGTCCTTGGTGTGCGTGGCGAAGGTCCAGGTGTAGCCGTAGGGATCGGCCACCGACCCCATCCGGTCGCCCCAGAACATGTCGGAGGGCGGCATGGCGGCCTTGGCCCCCGCGCCCACCGCCTGCCGGTAGGCGGCGTCGCAGTCCGGGACGTAGAGCCACAGCGCCACCGGCGACGGGTGGTCGGGCGACGGCGCGTGCGCCCCGGCCCCCGGCATCTCGTCGTTCAGGAAGAAGGTGGAGTCGCCCACCTTCAGCTCGGCGTGCATCACCGTCCGCCCGTCGGCCGAGGGCATCCGCATCCGCTCCTGCGCGCCCAGCGCCTTCTTGTAGAACTCGAGCGCGCGGCTGCAGTCCTTGAGGGTGAGGTTGGGGGTGACGGTGTGCATGCCCTTGGGGATCGGCTCGACCTTGGCCATGGGAGACCTCCGCGACGGGAGGCCCGGCCCATGCCGCCGGCCGGCCCGCGCCGCAAGCGCCAGCGCGCCGCGGGGCCGGTTCCCGATGGGGGTGCGCGTCCGTTTCCGACCCGGGCAGGGCGAAAGCTACCGCTCACCCCACTTCAGCTTGGCCCGGAGGATGCCGAAGTAGTCGATGTTCGGGTTCGAGACCAGCAGCACCCGGCTCCTCGACTGCTTGATCTGCACCCGGTCGGTCCGCTCCACCTTGATGAAGCCCTGCCCGTCGAGCGAGAGCACCACCTCGCCGGGCGAGCGCAGGGTGATGTCCAGGTTCATGTCGTCCGGAAGGACGATGGGGCGCTGGGTCAGCGTGTGCGGGCAGATGGGCGTGAGGATCACGCCGCGCATCGACGGGTGGACGATGGGGCCGGCCGCGGCCATCGAGTAGGCCGTCGAGCCGGTGGGCGTGGCCACGATGACGCCGTCGGCCTTGTAGGTGGTGACGTACCGGCCGCCGGCCGTCACCTCCAGCTCGGCCATGGGCGCCAGCGCCCCCTTGGCGATGGCCACCTCGTTCAGCACCTCGGCGTTCACCGCCAGCCGCTCGGCGGCGCCGCCCCGGTGGAGGTGGACCCCCAGCTTCATCCGCTCCGAGAGCGTGGCCTTCCCGTCGAGCACCAGGTCGAGGGCCGGGTAGAGCTGCCCCTGCGGCACCTCGGTCATGAAGCCCAGGCTCCCCATGTTCACGCCCAGGATGGGCACGGGGCGGCCGGCGAGCAGGCCCGAGGCGTGGATCAACGTCCCGTCGCCGCCCAGCACCAGCACCAGGTCGGCGGCGCGGCCGGTCTCCGCCTCGTCCAGCAGCACCTCCACGCCCCTGCCGCGCAGCACCTGGGCCGCGGCGGCGGCGCAGGCAGCCGCCTCCGTCGAGCTCTTCTTGTGGACGATGCCGACCCGCCGTGGAACCGGGCAGCGCTGGGGGGTCATCGGCGCATGATATCAGTGGGACGCCTCCATGGACCTATTCGACCACGCCTCGGAGCGGGACCCGGCCGGCAAGCCCCTGGCGGAGCGGATGCGGCCGGGCCGGCTCGAGGACTTCGTCGGGCAGGAGCAGGTGCTCGGGCCCGGCAGCATGCTCCGCCGCGCCATCGAGGCCGACCAGCTCCCCTCGCTCATCCTCTGGGGCCCGCCCGGCACCGGCAAGACCACGCTGGCGCGCATCGTGGCCGGGAAGACCGGCGCCTCCTTCGTGCCCATCTCGGCGGTGCTGGCCGGGGTGAAGGAGATCCGGGAGATCGTCGAGGCGGCCCGCGAGCGGCGGCGGCTCCACCGCCAGCGCACCATCCTCTTCGTGGACGAGATCCACCGGTTCCACAAGGGGCAGCAGGACGCGCTGCTGCCCTCGGTGGAGGCCGGCGTGGTCACCCTGATCGGCGCCACCACCGAGAACCCGAGCTTCGAGATCAACGCCGCGCTGCTGTCGCGCTGCCGGGTGGTGACCCTGCGGTCGCTCACCGAGGAGGAGGTGGGGCGGCTCCTCGACCGGGCCCAGGCCGCCCCCGAGGGGCTGGGCGGCGCGCCGGCCCTCACCCCCGAGGCCCGGGAGGA
>JAJZTO010000333.1 GCA_021848865.1 Myxococcales bacterium | reverse complement strand
GATGCCGGCGGCCCGCGGCCGCGTCGCCGTGCCGCCGGCCGGCGCCGCCATGGCCCGGCTGCTGGCGCTGCTCTCCCCGTGGCTCGAGCCGCTCTTCCCCACCGACCTGGCCCGGCGCGGCGTCACCCCCGACCACCGGCTCTCGCCCGGCCGCGACCCCGGCCTGGAGGCGCGGCTGGCCGCCGCCATCCACGCCTTCGGGAGCCGCGCCGTCATCCCCTTCGCCGCCGAGCAGGGCGGCCACGAGGTGACGATCGAGAACACCCAGCCCCCGTCGCTGCTGATCGGGCGCCCGCTGGTGCGCGACCTGGGCGACGGCGCGGTGCGCTTCGCCCTGGCCCGCGCCCTGTGCCTCACCGACCTGGGCTGGGCCCTGGTCGGCAAGTTCGCGGCGCCCGACGTCGGCGTGCTCTGCGAGCTGGCCTGCCGCTTCGCCGGCGCCGCGCCGCCGCCCATGGGCTTCCCGCCGCAGCGGGCCGGGGCCTTCCTGGACGCCCTGGGGCGCAACGTCCCGGCGCCGGTCCGCGCCCAGGCCGCGGCCCTGGCCGCCGACGCCGCGGCGGAGCTGGTGCGCCTCTCGCCCCGCGACCTGCAGCTGGCGGTGCGCCGCACCGCCTCCCGCCAGGCGCTGCTCTGGACCGGCGACCCGCTGGGCGCGCTCGAGGCCCTGGGTGCGGCGCGGCGGCGCGCCGGCGGGCCCGATCCGCTCGCCGACCGGCGCCGGGCGCTCGCCGATCCCGACCTCCGCGACCTGGCCACCTTCGCGCTGTCCGACCTGTTCCTCGACCTGCGTCGCGAGGAGGCGGCGGCGCCGTGAGGCGGGCCGCCGCGGTGCTGCTGCTGCTCGCCGCCGGGTGCGAGGCGTCGGTCCCCGCCTGCCCCGGCAGCGCGCAGGGCACCTACGAGCTCGGCGGGGTGGCCCGCGAGGCCGGCACCACCTGCCCCTTCTCCCTGGCGGCCATCGCCGCCGCCCAGGCGGAGGGCACCGTGCCCACCATCGACGTCCCGGTCATCGTCTCCTGGCTGGACGCCGGGACCGCGGCGCTCTGCGTCCAGAAGCCCATGGCCGCTCCCCTCACCGGCCCGCGCACCGGCGACGCCTTCGCCGTCTCCGTCACCCTGGCCTCGCTCGCCATCGGCAGCTGCCCCTGCCCGGTGGACCTCCTGGAGACCATCACCGGCACGCTCCAGCGCAGCGCCGGCAACCCCTCGGGCGTGACCGGCACCCTGGTGGACCACTTCACCCGCTCCGCCGGGGCCGACGCCTGCTACGCCGGCGCCGACCCGGCCACGGTGGCCGCCGGTTGCCCCGGTGCCCCGGCGCCGTCCGCCACCCCGCCCTCCGACGGCGGCTGCGACGCCGCCTGGGACGTGGCCTCGCACTCCGCACCCTGAGGCCGCGGCGCGCGGCCCCGCGGCGGCGCTTGCGCCGCACGCGCCCCGTCGGGGAGGATGCGCCCCCATGGCCCGGCCCCCGAAGCGCGCGGTGGTGCTCCTCTCCGGGGGGCTCGACTCCTCGACCTGCCTGGCGGTGGCGCGGCGCGCCGGCTTCGAGGTCCACGGCCTCTCGGTCGACTACGGGCAGCGCCACCGCGCCGAGCTGCGGCGGGCCCGCCGGATCGCCGGGGCCATGGGCGCGGCCGGCCACACGGTGGTGAAGGTGGACCTGTCGGCCTTCGGCGGCTCGGCCCTCACCGACCGCGCCATCGACGTCCCCAAGGGGCGGTCGGACCGCGCCATGGCCCGGGGCATCCCGGTGACCTACGTGCCGGCGCGCAACACCGTGCTGCTGGCGCTGGCGCTGGCGCGCGCCGAGACCCTGGCCGCCCACGACGTCTTCGTCGGGGTGAACGCCGTCGACTACTCGGGCTATCCCGACTGCCGCCCGGCCTTCGTGCGGGCCTTCGAGCGGCTGGCCCGGGTGGCCACCCGGGCCGGCGTCGAGGGGGCGCGCATCCGGATCCGGGCGCCGCTGCAGCGGCTCTCCAAGGCCGACATCGTCCGGCTGGGGACGCGGCTCGGCGTCCCCTTCCAGCTCACCCTCTCCTGCTACGACCCGGTCCGCGGCCGCGCCTGCGGGCGCTGCGACGCCTGCCGGCTGCGGCTGCGCGGCTTCGCCGCCGCCGGCCGGACCGATCCCGCCCCCTACGTCCGCTGAAGGAGGAGCCATGCCCCGGATCCAGCGCAGCTACCCCGGGAAGGAGCCCGACGAGATCTACCGCCGGGTGAACGCGGCGATGGAGCGCATCGCCGCCGAGATGGGCCTCGACTACCGGACCGACGAGGCCGGGCGCACCGGGCAGGTGGCCAAGATGGGCATCACCGGCACCTACGCGGTGAGCGCCGAGGCGGTCACCGTGGACCTCCGGTACCCGATGCTGGTGCCGGGGGCGCTGCGCCGGAAGGTCGAGGAACGGATCGGCGAGAAGCTGGACGGCCTGTTCGCCTGAGGCGCCGCGGGCGGATCAGTCGAGCCGCACCACGATGGCGCCGGCGCGGTCGTTGAGCCGCTCCACCGCCGCGCAGAGCGCCTGCAGCGGCGACTCGCCCGAGCCGGTGACGGAGCGGGGCACGGCGCTGCGCCGCCGCCGGGCGCTCGGGCCGGGGACGATGCGGGCCCCGGCGCGCCCGGAGAGCGCCTCGGGCCAGAGGCGGACCTGCATGCCGGCCCGGTAGAGGGCCAGCAGGGTGCGGCCCATCTCGGCCGCGACGCGATCGTCGGAGTGGGTCATCGGTTGGCTCGGCGGCGTGGGGCCGCCACCGGGCCATCCTAGCCGCCGCCGCCGACATGGGAAGTTTCCGCCGGGTTCCGGAAGGCGGCGCGGGCGCACCGCGCGCCGCGGCAGGCGACGACCCGGTGGGAGGCGCCCTAGAATGGCGGGGTGCTCGCGCCGCTGCTCCTGGCCGCCGCCCTCGCCGCCCCGCCGCCGCTCGTGGACGTGGCGCGGCTGATCCCCGACGCCGTGCTCGACCTGCGCTACGCCACCTCCCGCAACCTCGCCGGGCGGCCCCTCTACGACGCCGCGCGCTGCCTCCTCCTCGCGCCCGTCGCCGGGCGGCTCGCCCGGGCCGCCGCCGGGCTGCGGGCCCGCGGCTACCGGCTGCGGCTGTGGGACTGCTACCGGCCGGAGGCGGCGCAGCGGGCGCTGTGGCGCGCCCGGCCCGACCCGCGCTGGGTGGCCGACCCGGCCCGGGGCTCGAACCACAGCCGGGGCACGGCGGTGGACCTGTCGCTCGCCACCGCGGCCGGCGCGCCGGTGGAGATGCCGACCGACCACGACGCCTTCGACGCCCGCGCCCGCCCCTTCGCCACCGCCGGCGTGCCGCCGGCGGCCCGGGAGCACCGGCGCCTCCTCCGCGAGGCGATGGTCGGCGCCGGCTTCCACCCCGACCGCGGGGAGTGGTGGCACTTCGACGCCCCCGGCGCGCGCCGCGCGCCGCTGCTCGACCTCCCCGTCACCGCGGCGGCCCCCCGGTGACGCTCCGGGAGGAGGCGCTCCGCCTGCTCGACCGGCTGCCGGCGGCGCGGCGGCTCCCCGCCGCCCTGGAGCGGCTGCGGAGCGGCGGCGGGCCGCTGGCGGCTTTGCCGGCGGGGAGCGAACTCGCGCCCGACCCGGACCGGCTCGACGGGCGGCTGCTCGAGGCGGTGGCGGAGCGGGCGCTCGGCGGCGCGCGCGGGGCGGTCTTCACCGGCGAGGCCGAGGCCACGGTGCTGGCCGCCTTCGG
>JAJZTO010000332.1 GCA_021848865.1 Myxococcales bacterium | reverse complement strand
CCGATCTGATTGAAGGTCATCCTGCCCCTGACGCTGGTGCTGATCTTCGGCCTGCTCTACCTGAACACCAGGTCGAGCTTCAAGGCGGCGGTGGTGATGCTGGCGGTGCCCTTCTCGGCCGTCGGCGCCGTCTGGCTCCTCTGGCTGCTCGGCTACAACGTCTCCATCGCCGTCTGGGTCGGCATGATCGCGCTCATGGGGCTCGACGCCGAGACCGGGGTCTTCATGCTGCTCTTCCTCGACCTCTCCCACGACGAGGCGCGGAAGGCCGGCCGCCTCCGCACCCGCGGCGACCTGGTGGAGGCCATCATCCACGGCGCGGTGAAGCGGGTCCGGCCCAAGGCCATGACCGTCGCCGCCGCCTTCATCGGCCTGCTGCCCATCATGTGGTCCACCGGGATCGGCGCCGACCTCATGAAGCGCATCGCCGCGCCCATGGTCGGGGGGCTGGTGACCTCGTTCCTGCTGGAGCTGCTGGTCTACCCGTCGGTCTACTACCTCTGGAAGCGCAAGGACCTGCCCGAGGGAGCACCGACGGCCGCGCCGGCGCTCGCGGACGCCGCGACGCACCCGGCCTGACGGCGCCGCGCCTCCCGCCGCCCCGGGCCTCCGGCGCCGTCACCCCGGCGGCGCGGCGGCCGGCTCAGCGGGCGGCCGGCGCGGCCGGATCGCCCCGGAGGAACCGCTCGTCCTCCTCCCGCTCCCTCCGCTCCCGCGGGCCGACCGGGTTCAGCCGCTCCATCTCCAGGAGCTCGGCCGGCGTGACGTCCGGCAGGTGGCGGATGAAGAGCACCAGCTTCCAGCTCTCCTCCGGGGGGGCGTCTCCGCCCCAGCCCGGCATCCCGGTCATGCGGACGCCGTTCTCGATGACGTCGAACAGCTCGCCGTCGGTGAGCAGCTGGGTGGCGGGGAGGCGCATGTCGGGGGCGCGGGGGTAGAGCCGCCGCCCCAGCTCGGTGCCGCCGCCGCCGTCGTTCCCGTGGCAGCTGGCGCAGTGGTCGGCGAAGTGGGCGCGCGCCTCGGCGAGGACCGCCGGCCCGGGCCGCACCGGGTTCCGGAGCGCCCGCACGCCGGCGGGCACGGCGAAGCGGCGGGCGGCCCGCGCCAGGCGGGCCTCGAGCGCCGAGGGCTCCGGGCGGGCGCTGAGCCCGCTGGCGCGCAGCGCGAGCGCGGCGGCGACGCCGACCGCCAGCGCCAGGAGGCCGGCGGCGGCGAGGGCGAGGAGGAGGAAGCGGCCCGTCCGGCGCATGGGGGAGCTCCTTTCCCGGGAGCGGCGGGCGCCGGCCGGATCAGCGGGCCGGCGCGCCGGGGCGCGGCCGGGGCGGCGGCGCCGCCTGGATCTCCTCGGCCTCGAAGCCGCGCCCGTGGCGCATGGCGTGCACCACGGCGCGCGCGCCGGGCTTCACGGCGTCGAGGGTCGAGGGCGCGCCGCCGACGACCACCCGGGCCCGTGCCGGGACCTCGAAGCGGCGCTCCTTCCCGGCGGTGTCGCGCAGGACGATCTGGCCGGCGCCGGCGCGGATCACGGTGCCGCGGGCGTCGATCCCGCCCTCGTGGGCGCTCGCCGCCGCCGCCCAGAGGACGGCCGAGGCGAGGAGGGCCGCGCGGCTCATGGCGACCAGCTCCCCGAAGGGGCGAAGCGCGCCCCGGAGGACGGCGGCAGCGCCGCCGCGGCCGCCCCGCTCGCCGCCGGCCCCGAGGCCGCTCCGGCGGCCCGGAAGCCGCGCGACATCATCACCCCGCCGACGACCGCCATCATCACGACCATCGTGACCACCATCACGGCCGTCATCGAACCGTGACCGCCGTGGTCACCCTGTGACGGCTCGCCGCCCCCGTGGTCCATCGGCGCGTCGCGGTCCGCGCCGTGGTCGGCGTGGTCGAGCGAGGCGAGGAGGAGGCCTCGCGCCGGGGGCTGACCGGCCTCCGCGCCGGCGTCAAGTGCCGGGGACGACGGGGGTTCCGGCGCCGGCGAGACGCCGGGTGCCGGCGGCGCGGCGAGGCCGAGTGCGAGGAGGAGCGCGAAGGTCATGGGGTGCCTTTCCGGTCAGGGCCCGCGCGGGGCCGGGAGGAGGGAGCCGATGCGAGGAGCGGGCCACCTCACCGGGCCCGGCAGCGGCCCGCTCTCCCGCGGATTCCCTTGACCGGCGGCCGCCTCGCCCGCATGGATCCCGGCGATGGACTGCTGCGGGCCCGAGGTGCGCAGGCGGGTGCGGCGGGTGAGGCTGGGCCTCCTCGCGGCGGCGCTCCTCCTCGTCGCCGTCGCGGCCGCGCTGGGCTCGGCCGGGCGCTGAGGGGCTAGACGAACCGCCCGCGGCGGGCGTCCTCGCCGACGAACGGGTTGCTGCGCCGCTCGTCGCCGACGAGGCCGCTCGGCCCGTGGCCGCAGTGGAAGCGGGCGTCGTCGCCGAGCGGGAAGAGCACCGCGGTGATGGAGCGCTGCAGCTCGCCGAAGTCGCCGCCCGGCAGGTCGGTGCGCCCCACCGAGCCGGAGAAGAGGGTGTCGCCGGTGAAGACCAGCCGGGGCCCCGGGAACCAGAGGGCGCAGGAGCCCCGGGTGTGGCCGGGGGTGTGGAGCACCTGGGCGGCCTGGTCACCCACGGTGAAGCTCTCGCCGTGGACGTGCCAGTGGTCCACCTCCGGCACCTCGCCGCCCCCCTCGAAGCCGAACATCTCCGCCTGGTGGGGGAGCTGCGCCAGCCACTCCCGGTCGGCGGCGTGGATCTGGATGGGGGCCCCGAGCCGCCGCTTCGCCTCGGCGGCGCCCGCGGCGTGGTCCACGTGGCCGTGGGTGAGGAAGATGCGCCGGACCTGGAAGCCGCCCTGCTCCACCAGCCCCAGGACCCGCGGGAGCTCGCCCCCGGGATCGATCAGCACCGCCTCCTTGGTCCGGGAGCAGGCGGCGATCCAGCAGTTCTCCGCGAAGGGGCCGACGACGGCCTGTCGGACGACGAGCATGCCGGTTCTCCATACACGAAGGGCCGGCAGGCGCTAAGGCCCCCGGCCCCCCGTACCCGTTCAGGCCAGCGCTAGGCGGTGAAGGACTGGCCGCAGCCGCAAGTGTTCTTGGCGTTCGGGTTGTTGAACTTGAATCCCGCGCCCTGGAGGCCGACCACGTAGTCGACCGTGACCCCCTGGAGGTACATGGCGCTCATCGGGTCCAGGTAGACCTTGACGCCGCCCTGCTCGTAGACCTGGTCGCCGTCCTTCTGCTCGTTCTCGAAGTCCATGGAGTACTGGAAGCCGGAGCAGCCGCCGCCGACGACGCCGACGCGGATGCCGTATCCGGTCAGGTTCTCCTGGGCCATGGCGTTCATCACCATCTCGACGGCCTTGGCCGTGAAGGCGATGGGGGTTTCCGCCTGTGGCTCCTCGCCGACGAGGTTGCGGGTGGGGGTGATCACGCTGGTGTCCATGGTTTCTCCTCTGGAAGATTCTGGACCGGACTGCTCGATGTTAACCGGCCTCGCGCCGGAGTTCAACGAAAGCCGGCGCTAGCCCCGTCCGGCGAGCCGCCTCCCGCCGTCCACCGGCAGGATCACCCCGGTCACGTACGGGGCGAGGGCCAGGAAGCGCACCGCCTCGGCGACGTCCTCGGGCCGCCCCGCCCGGCGGAGCGGGATGCGCCGGGCCAGGGCCCGCCGCCGGGCCGCGCCGTAGCTCTCCGGCCACAGCACCGTGCCCGGCGCCACCGCGTTCACCCGGACCCGGGGGGCCAGCTCCAGGGCC